>JACDCN010000115.1 GCA_013817555.1 Actinomycetota bacterium | reverse complement strand
GACGCTTGGGCGTGCCTCGAGGGCGAGCGTCGGGGGCCCTCCGAACAACGCCTCCGCTTCCTCTGCAAGCGCATTCTCGAGCTCACCGAGGTCACCGCGCGCCTCCAGTCGGCTCACGAGCTCGGCCGTCGCGGGCACGCCCACGTCGCTACGGATCAGCGCCTCTTCCAGGCGCTCCCAGGCCTCGTCGTCACCCGGATCGAACGCCACCGACGCAAGCTCCGCAGTCAGCGCCCGGCGACTCTTGGCGAGCGACTCGCGCATGCGCGCGAAGACACCTACACCCGCTCGCTCCGGCTCGTCAGCCGCGGTCGGCTCGTCTCCGAGCAACTCCGCCCAGGTACGACTCATCGGGCGAGCCTAGTGCTCACGCAGCGGACGAAGCGAGGGCGTGCTCGCGCTGCGGGAGCCGTCGCGAGACCACCTGCGACACCCCGTCCGGCCCCATGGTGACGCCGTAGAGGACGTCCGCCGCCTCCATCGTCCGCTTCTGATGGGTGACAACGACGAACTGCGCGCGGTCGGAGTAGCGCCGGAGCAGCTCGACGAAGCGCGCGATGTTCGTGTCGTCGAGCGCGGCTTCGACTTCGTCGAGGAGATAGAACGCGCACGGGCGTGCAAGGAAGAGGGCGAAAAGGAACGAGATCGCACCAAGCGCCTTCTCTCCTCCGGACAGGAGCGAGAGCCGCGTGATCCGCTTTCCCGCCGGCCGGAGCTCGACCTCGACCCCATGCTCCGACTCCTCCCCGTCCGGATCGACGAGCCGCAACCGCCCCTCGCCACCCGGGAACAGCGTCCCGGCAACCTCCTCGAAGTGCTCGGCAACGGACGCGAAGGTCTCCGCGAACCTGCGCTCCACGGTTTCGTCCAGATCCGTTCGCAGCTGCGCGAGCTCGTCGAGGCTTCGCTCGAGATCCTCGCGCTGAGCCTGCAAGTCGGTCAGCCGTTCCTTCTCGATGCCGTATTCCTCGCGGGCGAGCGGATTGACCTGGCCGAGCGCCGTCCGCCGGCTTTCGAGCCGCTCAGCGCGGGCGGCGAGCTCGTCGCGATCGTCGCCCTTCGCGGGCTCTGCCGCGGTTGCCTCGAGCCGCCGTCGTGCTTCCTGGGCTTCGGCTTCGAGACGCGCAAGCTCGACCTCGGCGGTGGTGACCCGCTCCGTCGCCTCCTCGAGCTCCTGCCGAAGCCCGACCTCGGCGGCTCCGAGGCGCCGAAGCTCGTCTCCGAGCGCCCCGGATCTCAACGCGCCGGCGTCTACTCGAGCGCGCAGCGGAGCGTCGAATCGCTTGGCAGCCTGCCGGGCTGAGCCGAGCCCGTCCGCGAGGCTCGTGGCACATTCGTGGATGCGCGCAAGGAGCTCGCGATCGATCGCTCGGGTGAGCTGGCGCATAGGAACGTCTCCCAGAGCCGACGCGGCGGATTCTGCCCGCGTTGCCGTCTCGTCTGCCGCGCGAACTGCCTCCTCCGCGCGCTGCTCGAGCTCAGCCGCTTCCGCCGCAACCTCGCGACGCCTGGCTTCGAGCTCGAGCAAGACCGCCTCGGCCGTCTCGCCCGCAAACCAGAGCTCTCGCCGGGCGGGGTCGTAGCCGAACCCTTCCGGAGTGACCGACGGAACGGAAGCAGCGAGTAGCTCTTCCTTGGGGACGACCGGGAACTCCTCGACGAGATCCTGTGGCTTGGCGCCAGCGAGGACGGTGAGGCTGCCGAGGCCCTCGGCGCGAGCCCGCTCGAGTAGCTCGAGCGCAGCGCTCGGATCGTCGGCGAGAACCGCGGACGCGCGGGTGCGCAAGGCGGCCGCGACCGCGCGCTCGGACCCGGGCTCGACCTCGAGCGATCCGAGCGCAAGGCGCGCGCCTCGTTCGGCAAGTGCGCGTGCCGCTGGAGGGAGGCCCTCTTGCTCCGCGAGGACACGCTCGAGAGAGCGAAGCCGCTCACCCGCCAGGCGTGTCTGCTCGGCAAGGCCGTCTCGCTCGGCCGCGGCGCGTCGCGCGGCTCGAGCCGAGTCGAGGGCCTCGCGCTCGAGATCCCTCCTGCCGTCCGTCTCGCCGGCTGGCATCGGCTCGAGCGCCGCAAGCTCTCGCCCGAGCCGGTCGCGGAGGGTGACGGCGGACTCGCTTCGGAGCTCGAGGCGCTCGCCCCCACCTTGCAGCCGGTAAAGGGCAGCGACGGCAGCCTCACGGCGGCCGGCGGCGTCCGAAAGCTCGTCCTCTGCCCGCGTGCGGTCGGCAAGGAGCCCTTCGAGTCGGGACTGAGCGCCGCGCCGCGCGAGCGCCGCGGCGTCACGCCGAACCTCGACCTCGTTGCGACGGTCTCCCGCATGGGACAGGTCGAGCTCTGCAATCCGCGCGCGCAACGATGCGATTTCGAGAGCAAGCTTCTCGGCCCGCTCGGCAGCAGTGGCTTGGAGCGCGAGCGGACGCAGTCGCTTCCGCACCTCGTCCTCGACGTCTCTTGCGCGCTCGACCTGGAGCGCCACGCGCGCGAGCTTCAACTCCGCGCGATGCCTCCGGCGCTTGAACTTGCCGAGCCCGGCGGCCTCTTCGACGAATGCCCGTCTGTCCTCCGGCTTCGACGCGAGCACCTGCTCGACCTTGCCCTGGCCGACGATCGAGTGCATCGCAGATCCGAGACCGACATCCGCGAGCAGCTCGACGAGGTCGGTCCTCCGCACAGGCGTTTTGTTGACGAGGTATTGCCCTTCGCCGCCACGGACGAGCCTGCGCGCGATCGAGACCTCGCTGAAGTCGAGCTCCGGCCAGCTGCCGTCCTCGTTGTCGAATACCAGCTCGACCTCGCAATGCCCCGCCGCGTTGCGGTCTCGACCGCCCGCGAAGAGGACGTCGTCAGGCTTCTCTGCGCGGAGCTCTGACGGAGTTAGCGAACCCGCGGCCCAGACTACGGCGTCCGCGATGTTCGACTTCCCCGATCCGTTCGGACCAACGACGACGGCAACCCCTGGCTCGAGATCGATCTCGAGCGGACCGGGGAAGGATTTGAAGCCGCGGATCTTGATCGACTTCAGGTGCACCGGAGGCGCACGCTAGCGAGCGTCGCGGACGTCCTTGCGGCCGAGTGCCTCGTCTTCAGCCTCTCAGTCGAGCTGATCGCGGTAGGTCACAGGGAAGACGCAAGACGGTAAGCCGGACCACTGACCCAGCCGCTAGGCGAAGTTCTCACCTATTCGTCTCGCAACCTCCCGCGCTTCATCGCCGAACCTGTGAGCGTGCAGCCATGGGTTGCTGGTCAGGTTAGGATCGTCCTCGTAACGGGGGAAGATGTGCCAGTGGACGTGCGGCTCAGCGTAGCCGTGCAATCGGCCACCCGGAAGAACCTACTACCCCGTGTCGCAATCGCGTCGCTGAGGGCCTTTTACATGGCATCCGGCGTCACGCCGAGCGCATCCAGGGCCTGCCGTGCGGCCTCCTGCTCGGCCGCCTTCTTCGTCGATCCCCTGCCCACTCCGAGCTGGACGCCGGCGACGTGGGCTGCGCAGACGAAGCTGCGATCGTGCGGCAGCCCCTCCACCTCGAGCACGGTGTAGTGCACTTGGCGCCCGGAGCGGGCGAGCGCTTCCTGCAGCTCCGTCTTGTAGTCGACGTGGCTCGACCTCGCGTACTCGATCGTCTCGGAGAATGTCGCAACGATCGCAGGCTCGATCTTCTCGAATCCGTGTTCGAGGTAGAGCGCGGCCATCGCCGCCTCGAGGACCGCGGCGAGGACGTTTCGGCTCCGCGAGATGCGCTGGAGCTCGTCCGGGGCGATGCCCCCGGCGTACTCCGCCAATCGTTCTCCGAGGCCGAGCTCCTTTGCGATTCCAGCGCAGGTCTGCCGAGAGACCACGTGAGCCCGAATCTTCGCGAGCTGCCCCTCCGACGCATCCTCGAAACGGTCGAAGACGGCGCGCGCGATCGCGAGCTCGAGGACGCTGTCTCCGAGGAACTCGAGGCGCTCGTACGACTCGGCGCGGTCCTCGGCCCAGGACGCGTGCGTGAATACCTGCTCGAGCCGGTCTTTCGGAAGCTCGTCGATCAGACGCCCGAGCTCGGCCGGCCCTCCTACCTCGTGCGCGCTACTCCTGGTGTGCGATGACGTAGTCGATCGCCTTGCCGACGGTCGTGAGCCCGCGGGCGTCGTCGTCGGGGATCTTGAGCCCGAACTGGTCCTCGAGGTCCATCACGACCTCCACGAGATCGAGCGAGTCGGCGCCTAGGTCTTCCTCGAAGGACGCCTCTTCCGTTATCTCGCTCTCCTCGATGCCAAGCTTTTCGGCGAGAGCGCCCTTCACCTGCTCGAGAATCTCCTCACGCGAGTGTGCCACCTGGAAACCTCACCTCTCTGCCGTCGGGGTCTTGGAGCGCGCCGATGCTAACACGCCGGGCTCGAGTCGCTTGACGACGTCGTGCTCGACGCCACGGGCGGCGAGCCGGATCGCATTCGCGATCGCGACCCGTGAGCTCGAACCGTGCGCGATCACCACGAGGCCGCGGAGGCCGAGCAGATACGCGCCACCGTAGGTCTCGGGATCCAGCCGACGGCGCACCTGACGGGCAGCCGGGCGCATGAGGAAGCCTCCGAGCCTCCCGCGCATCGACGATTCCAGCTCTTCGCGGAGGGCCTCGAGCAGGCTCCTGATCGTTCCCTCGAGCGCTTTCAAGGCGACGTTGCCCGTGAAACCGTCGGTCACGACGACGTCGGAGTCACCTTCGAGGAGGCTCCGGCTTTCCGTGTTGCCCGCGAAGCGGAGCGTGCTCGCGCGCAGGAGCGCGCCGGCATCGAGCGTGAGCTGATTGCCCTTCTCGTCCTCCTCGCCGATGGAGAGGAGTCGAACCGCAGGATCGTCGATCTCCAGGATCTCCTCCGCGAACACCACGCCCATGTGCGCGAACTGGAGGAGGTCCTCCGGACGCGCGTCCGCGTTCGCACCGGCATCGATCAGCACCGTCGGGCCGTGGCGGGCGGGGATTGCAACGGCAATCGCAGGACGCCGCACCCCGGGCAGGCGCCTGATGTGCAGGAGCGAGGCCGCAAGCATCGCCCCCGTCGAACCTGCGGATACGACGGCGTCCGCCTCGCCCGCGGCAACGCTTCGGACCGAGCGCACGAGCGACGAGTCGGGTTTGGCGCGCACCGACTCCACCGCGTGGTCATCCATCTCGATGACTCCGGTCGTCTCCACGAGCGCCAACCCATGGGTGTCGAGCCCTGGTGGGCCATAGAGAACCGGACGGATTGTCTCGGAGGCCGCGTCGGCAGCGCCGGCAATGATCTCGTCGGGCGCACGGTCGCCGCCCATCGCGTCGACCGCGATCCGAATCATCGGTGGAGTATTACGGCAGCGCTAGATACCCAGCGGCTCGACGTCCCGGCCCTTGTACGTCTTGCAGTTCGGGCAGACACGGTGCGGGCGCTTTGGCTGCCTGCAGGTCGGGCACACCTGGACGCGCGGGATAGAGATCCCATGCTGCGCGCGGCGCTTGTCACGCCTGGACTTGGACGTTTTCCGCTTGGGGACTGCCATGAGCGGTTGCGGAGTATACAGGCGGCCCCGATTTGCCAGGACTACCATGCAAAGGGTCCGTGAGGCCGCCGTAAGTGTTGCGTAAGCGTCTCCGACACGAGATTTGAAGCGACGTCACAGGGGTTAAGACGCGCCAGTAATCGGAGAGAACGCAATGGAGGGAAAGGAGCTCATGAACATGCGGAGAACTACCCAGTACCGAGGTCTGCACCGCGCCTACCTCGGCATCCTCGGCGGGGCGACGATCGTCGCTTTGATCGGTGCCGCGTTCGCGGCGACACTCGCCGGCACGTCGTCGGCGGCCACAACCGTAGCGCCGAACAACGTCACGGAGCCCCAGATCACGGGTGAGCCTCGCGTCGGTCAGGTTCAGCGAGCAACGCGAGGGACATGGACCGGGACGGCCCCGATCAGCTACGAATACCGCTGGTTCCGGTGCGACGGCCGCGGAGCGGCGGACGCGTCCGACTGCGACAGAATCTCGAACGCGAGCGACAACACCTACGTTGCGCGTCAGGGCGATGCCGGCTTCCGGCTTCGCGTCCAGGTCATCGGTCGAAACGCCGAAGGTCAGGATACGGCGACCTCGAATCCGACGGCCGAGATCACCTCGGCGGGGCCGAACAACAGGACGGAGCCCTCGATCACGGGCACGGCCACCGTCGGTAGCACCCTGCAGGCCAATCGCGGTGAGTGGTCGGGCCAGCAGCCCATCACCTACACCTACGCGTGGCAGCGCTGCAACGCGCAGGGCGACAACTGCAGCGAGATCCAGGGCGCGAACGACACGGAGTACGAGGTTCGGGACAGCGATAGCGGCCGAACGATCCGTGTTCGGGTGACCGCGAGAAACGATCGTGGCCAGACGTCCGCGATCTCGAACCCGACCGGCGTCGTCGGCGGGGGCCAGACTCCGCCTCCGGCTCCGGCTCCTGGCAACTCGGTGCCGGTGGAGGACCTGCGGGCGGCGGGCGATCGACTCGTCGTCGCGTCGGTCCAGTTCAACCCGAACCCGGTAACGAGCCGCACCGCGCCGATCACGGTGCGCGTGAAGATCACCGCCAGGGGCGGCCGACCGGTTCGCGGCGCGCTCGTGTTCATGCGCGCGACGCCGAGGGTCGTTACGGGCCAGACCCAGGCGACGGGGGCGGACGGGTTCGTGACGCTCACGCTCGTACCGAACCGCGCGTTCCCGCAGCCGCGGAGCGGCTTCAACGTGCAGTTCTTCATCAAGGCGTCGCGCAGGGG
>JACDCN010000114.1 GCA_013817555.1 Actinomycetota bacterium | reverse complement strand
GGCATCCGCGTCGTCGAGGCGTTCGTCAAGAGGCTGTTTCGCGCACACACACGCCTGCGCTTCCCCCACTCCCACGAGCACGAGCGCAAGAGCCGCGAGCGAGACGAAACGAAGTCGAATCACGCCAAGTTACAACTCGTAACTTGAAGCACTTCTCACTCGACCTCGATCAGAAGCGCGTCGCCCTGCCCGCCGCCCGAGCAGATCGCGGCCAGGCCCAGTCCACCGCCCTCGCGCCTGAGCTCGTGCACCAGCGTGGACACGATGCGTCCACCGGAGGCGCCGATGGGATGACCGAGAGCGACGGCGCCTCCGTTCACGTTCACAATCTCCTCGTCGGCCCCCAGCATCTTGGTCGAGTTCGTCGCAACGGACGCGAACGCCTCGTTGATCTCGACCCGTTTCACGTCGGCGATCGTCCTCCCGGCTTTCGTGAGGGCCTCCTCGCCGGCGCGAGCGGGCGTGCGCGCAAGGTACGCATAATCGTCCGCGACGTATCCCTGGGCGAGGATCGTGGCGAGAGGCTCGAGCCCACGACGCCTCGCAAACTCCTCGGAGCACACGATCACGCAGGACGCTCCGTCGTTTACACCGGGCGCGTTTCCTGCCGTCGTCGTCCCCTCGGGGTCGAACACGGGCGGTAGCGCGGCGAGCCTCTCGAGCGTGGTGTCACGCCTGATCGACTCGTCAGCCGTCACCTCGCCGACGGGCACGATCTCGTCCGCGAAACGCCCTTCGTCCTGAGCCGCGGCGGCTCGCTGCTGCGAACGGTAGGCCCATGTGTCCTGATCCTCTCGCGAGATCCCGAGCTCCCGAGAGACATTGGAGGCCTGCTGCACCATGTGCAGCCCGTCGAAGCTGGACGTGAGTCCGTCGAAGACCATGTGATCGACGACTTCTCCGTTGCCAAGTCGATAGCCGAATCGGGCTTTCGGGAGCAAATACGGCGCGTTCGACATCGACTCCATCCCACCCGTGACGACCACGTCGTGGCCACCCGCGCGGATCATCAAATCGGCGATCTCGATCGCCCGGATCGAGGAGGCGCACACCTTGTTGATCGTGTCGGCGGGAACCTCCTTCGGAATCCCGGCGCCGATCGCGGCCTGACGCGCTGGAGCCTGGCCGACTCCCGCCTGCAGGACTTGACCCATGATCACGTACTCGACCTCGTCGGGTTCGACTCCCGCGCGCTCGAGCGCGGAGCGAATCGCGATCGAGCCAAGCTCGGTCGCGGGAATCTTCGCGAGCCCGCCACCGAGACGCCCGAACGGTGTCCGGACGGCCGAGACGATGACCGAACGGGCCATAGGGCCAGCCTACACTCGAGGCGTGCGGGTCTTGATGGTCGACAACTACGACTCCTTCACCTACAACCTCGTACACCTGCTCGAGGAGCTCGGCGCGGATGTCGACGTGCTCTACAGCGATGAGATCGACCCGGACGAGGCGGAGAGGCTCGCGCCCGACCGTCTTGTCATCTCCCCTGGGCCGGGGCGGCCCGCAGGAGCCGGACGCTCGATCGAGCTGATCCGCCGTCTCGGCCCGACGACACCGATCCTCGGTGTCTGTCTCGGCCACCAGGCAATCGTGGAGGCGTTCGGCGGCGAGATCGGCCAGGCTCGAGCTCTCCTGCACGGGAAGGCCTCACGGGTGCGGCATGACGGACGCGGTGTCTTCGCCGGTGTCGAGAGCACGATCGACGCCGGCCGCTATCACTCGCTCGCCGCAGTGCGCGTGCCGGACGAGCTCGAGGTGAGCGCGCGGACCGAAGACGGCGAAGTCATGGCGGTGCGACATCGGATCCATCCGATCGAGGGCGTGCAGTTCCATCCGGAGAGCGTCCTCACGCCCCTGGGCCCACGCTTGATCGAGAACTTCCTGCGGCGGCCTATGAGTCCGGTCCGACCTTGAGGAGCATCTTGCCGATGTTCTCCCCGCGCAAGAGCCCGAGAAACGCACGCGGCGCGTTCTCGATCCCGTCGATCACCGTCTCTCGGTAGCGAAGCCGGCCGTCGCGCACCCACTCCTGGGCGCGAGCGAGAAACTCGGGAAAGCGGTCGTAGTGGTCGCTGATGATGTACCCCTGGATCCTTAGCCGCTTCGTCACGACCATGAACATGTTTCGCGGCCCCGGAGCCGCCTCCACGTCGTTGTAGCGAGCGATCGACCCGCACGCCACGATCCGCCCGTGCGTCCTGAGCGCACCGATGCCGGCTTCGAGCGAGTCTCCGCCCACGTTGTCGAAGTAGATGTCGATTCCGTCCGGCGCGGCCTCGGCCAGCGCCTCCCGCACGGAACGCTCGCGGTAGTCGAAGGCGTCGTCGAAGCCGAGCTCCCGGAGCCACTTCACTTTCTCGGCCGACCCTGCGCAGCCGAGGACGCGACAACCGGCGATCTTCGCCATCTGTCCCGCGGTGCTGCCGACCGCTCCTGCCGCGCCGGAGACGAAGACCGTCTCCCCCGGCTGCGGCTGGCCCAGCTCATGAAAACCGTAATACGCGGTGAATCCCGGCATTCCGAGCACGCCCAGCGAGGTGGAGATCGGTGCGTCCCCGGGATCCACCTTGCGCAGACCCGAGCCGTCGGAGAGCGCCCACTCACGCCAGCCCAGCCCGTGCAGCACCCATTCTCCCTCCGTGTAGCGCTCGTTCCGGGAAACAGCCACCCGTCCGACGGCGCCGCCGGTCATGGCCTCGCCGAGCGTGAACGGGGCAACGTACGAGCGGACGTCGTTCATCCGCGGGCGCATGTACGGGTCGACGGAGAAGTACGCATTCCGGACGAGCAGTTGCCCTTCTCCTGGATCGGGGATCGGCGTCTCGGCAATCTCGAACAGATCCTCGTCCGGGAAGCCCCGTGGGCGTGCGACGAGCCGGATCTCGCGGGACATGCCCTCCATGCGGCGATGATACGCCGGTGCAATCCCTAAAAGGGCATCTTCTGATCGCCGGCCCCGCGCTGATAGACCCGAACTTCCGGCGCACCGTCGTCCTCGTCGGAGAGCACTCGGAGGAAGGAGCGCTCGGGCTCATTCTCAACCGGCCCTCGGAAGCAACGATCAACGACGCGGTGCCGGAGCTCGCGATGCTCGCCGCCGGCGCCGACCAGGTTCACTTCGGGGGCCCCGTTCAGCCGTCGGCGATCGTGGTGCTGGCCGATTTCGTCGACCCCGATCGCGCCGAGTCCCTCGTCCTCGACTCGGTGGGGTTCCTTCCCTCGGAGGTCGATCCCGAGGAGCTCGGCGAGCTGCGCCGTGCACGCATCTTCGCCGGCTATGCCGGCTGGGGGCCGGGTCAACTCGAGGAGGAGCTCGAGGAGGGCTCCTGGATCGTCGAGCCGGCGCTCCCCGACGATGTCTTCACGGTCGAGCCGAGCGAGCTCTGGAGCGCAGTGCTACTCCGGAAAGGTGGCCCCTTCGGAGTCCTCGCGCTGATGCCGCTCGATCCCTCTTTGAACTGACCGAGTGGCTCGTTTCGCCTCAACCATTTCCGAGCTATCGCGGGCCGCCATCCTGCGTGCGGCCGACAGCCGCCGACTGCGACGGGTCGTGGATCGATACGGGATGCGGCTCGGAGCGGCCCGCTTCGTCGCGGGGGAGACGCTCGACGAGTGTGTTCCCGTCCTACGAACGCTGAACGACGCCGGGTTGCGGGCGAACACCACGCTTCTGGGCGAGGCCATTCCCGACGCCGCAGGAGCCGCGGCGACCGTGCGGGAGTACGAAGCAATCCTCGACCGGATTGCTCAGGAGGAACTGCGCGCCAATATCGCGTTGAAGCTCACGCACCTCGGGCTGTCGTTCGACAAGGAGACCGCGTACGCCAATCTCGAGCGCATCGTGGCCCACGCGGATCGTCTTGGTCAGTTCGTGCGGATCGACATGGAGCAGTCGAGCTTCGTCGAATCCACATTCGAGATCTACCAGTGCCTCCGCGCCGCGGGGCACGAGAACGTGGGCGTCGTCCTGCAGGCGTACCTGCATCGCTCCCCAGCCGATCTCGAGCGACTCCTTCCGCTCACGCCCAACCTTCGCGTCGTCAAGGGCGCCTACCTCGAGGCCCCGGCCATCGCCTACCCCGAGAAACACGACGTCGATAACGCCTACGTGCGGCTCGTGGAGCGCGCGCTCAGCGGCGGCGCATACGTCGCCGTCGCGACGCACGACGAGCGGATCATCCGGCACGTGCAGGCGTTCGCCGAGCGGGAAGAGATCGGCCGCGAGCGCTTCGAGCTCCAGATGCTCTACGGCGTGCGCCCAGCCCTTCAGCGAAGAGTGGCCGCGGCAGGATACACGGTGCTCGTGGCGACCCCTTTCGGCCCCGACTGGTACCCGTATCTCATGCGCCGACTCGCCGAGCGGCCCGCGAACCTGTTCTTCTTCCTGCGGAACATCCTGCGCCGGTGACGGTTCCGAGGCACGCGGAGGTGGTCGTCGTCGGCGGAGGCGCGGTCGGGACGAGCATCGCGTTTCACCTCGCCGAGGCCGGCGTGGACGTCTGCCTGCTCGAGCGCGACGCGCTCTCCTCCGGATCGACCAGCCGGGCCGCGGGTGGGGTCCGCACGCAGTTCTCGGATCCCCTGAACATCGCGATCGGGCTCCGCGGGGTCGAGGCCTTCATGCGTTTTTCCGAGCGCCCAGGCGGGGAGATCGACTTCCGCCAGGTCGGATATCTGTTCTTGCTCGACCGACCCGAGGACGTCCAGTTGTTCGAGCAGAGCGTCGCGCTGCAGAACGAGCTGGGAGTTCCGAGCCGCCTAGTCGAGCCGGACGAGGCCGGGAGGCTCTCCCCTCTGGCCGGGCTCGACGGCGTCCTGGCCGGAACCTTCTGCGCTCTGGATGGGCACGCCAGCCCCGAAGCAGTCGCGCAGGGCTACGCGAGTGGAGCACGCGCCCACGGCGCGACGGTTGTGACCGGCTGTACGGCAAGCGCCGTAGCGACGGACGATGTGCACGTCCGAGGTGTCGTGACCGATCAGGGGACGATCCAGACCGACACCGTGGTCTGCGCGGCAGGCGTCTGGTCGCCGGCGTTCGCACGCACGGCTGGAGTCGAGCTTCCGGTCGAGCCCGTCTTCCGGGAGGTCGTGACGACCGCGCCGGTCGAAGCGCTCCCCGGCCCGATTCCGCTGACCGTGGACTTCACGACCGGCTTCTACTTCCACCGCGAAGGGCCTGGCCTCCTGATCGGCATGTCTGACCGAGATCAGCCGCCCGGGTTCGACGCGCCCACCGACCCCGCGTGGCTCGAGCATGTCACCGAGGTCGCAGCCCGCCGTGCGCCGTCATTCCTGGACATGGGCCTTGCGCACGGATGGAAGGGCTACTACGAGATCACGCCCGACCACAATGCCCTGGTCGGGAAGGCGCCGGATCTCGCGCGCTTCTTCTACGCCACCGGCTTCTCGGGGCACGGCTTCATGCAGGCGCCCGCGGTCGGGGAGATCGTGCGCGACCTCATCCTCGACCGAGAGCCGTTCGTCGACGTCGCACCGCTTTCTGCGGAGCGCTTCGAGCGGGACACGCTTCGGCCGGAGCACAACGTGATCTGACGACGTGCCGCAGACGATCGTCTTCATCCCCGCGCTGAACGAGGAGGCCAACCTCCCGGTCGTGCTCGGCGAGCTTCGGGCCGAGCTGCCCGGCGTCGACGTGCTCGTCGTCGACGACGGATCCACCGACCGCACCGCTGCCGTGGCTCGAGTAGGGGGCGCCGAGGTCGTGTCGTTTGGCGAGAACCGCGGCCTGCGCGAGGGCATTGCGGCCGGCTACCGCTATGCGCACGAGCACGGGTACGACATCGCGGGACGGGTCGACGCCGACGGGCAGCACCCGGTCGAGGAGCTTCGCCGCCTGCTCGAGCTCGTCCAAGCGGGCGAGTACGACGTGGCGATCGGCTCGCGCTTCGCGGCCGGCGAAGGCTACGAGGCGTACCGGTACGAGCCGTCGTCCAGTCGACGTCTCGGGACTGCGCTCCTCCGTCGCGCGATGCGAGTCGTGCTCGGCCGCCCGTTCCACGACGCCACGAGCGGGATGTACGCCGTGAACGCAAAGGCGATGCCGCTCCTGGGCGTGCCATACGAGACCGGCGCGCCCGAGGTCGAGTCGCTCCTCCGCCTCCGCGCGGCCGGTCTGCGCGTCGCGGAGATCCCTGTGAACATGCGTGATCGAGCAAGCGGCGAGTCGAAGCTACGAGGCCGCCGGGCAGTCGAGCTGGTGCTCACCGTCGCAGGCACCCTCCTGTTCTACGGGCTCTGGCGACGATGGCGAGGAAAGTGACGCCCGGCGGCGCGAGGCTCGTCGCCGTTCTCGGCTACTCGAGCGGACATGCCAGCGGGCAGCTCCACCCGATCTGCGCTGCGCGACTCGCCCGGGCGGTGGAAGAGGTGAGGCCGGACGATGCCGTTCTCTTCTCAGGCTGGCGGCGAGGCCGCGAACCAGCCTCCGAGGCCGAGCTCATGGCCCGAGGCTCGACTGGCCGAGCAGGTCGCATTCTCGTCGACACAGCCGCGCGTACGACCCACGGAAATGTCGTCGGGACGGCCGCTGCGGCACGCGCGCTCTCTGCCCGCGAGGTCGTCCTCGTAACCTCCGGCTGGCACGCGCGGCGCGCGGCGCTCCTCCTTCGAGCCGCCTCCCGTCAACCGGTGGTGCTCGCCGCGACCGACGGTGCTGAGGCCGCTCGGAGTCACCGGCTCGTTCACAGGCGAGCATGAGGACGCAGCAGACATCGGCAAACGTCTCGAGGGTGGCGGGCTCACCGCTCGTCGCCGCTGCCATCGCCTCGTCCAGATGC
>JACDCN010000348.1 GCA_013817555.1 Actinomycetota bacterium | reverse complement strand
CGGTCCCGTGCCGCTCCGGTCGGCCCGGAATGGTGGGATGCGGCTGCGCCACGGCTCCACTGCCCGGGTTGATCAGGTCGATGCCCGGAAGGAGGCTTCGACGCAAGTAGGGGTGCGAGGGATCGATGCCGGTGTCGAGCAACGCGACCGTGACTCCAGTGCCGTCGAGACCGGGAACCTCGAGCCCACGAACCGCCGAAGGCGTCACGTCCGGAGCCTCTGCGGTCTGGGCCGGGAAAGCGGGTCGCACCGGATAGACCGCCGCGACCTCGCGGTCGCCGTCCACCAGCTCGAGCGAGGTCGGGTCGAGCCGGGCCGAGAAGCCGTTCAACACGCGGACGTACCGATGATCGGGCGTGATGCGAGCGCCGGCTGCCGACATCCGCGCGAGGAACTGCTCCTGCACACCGACGGCGGCCCGCGTCCAGCTGCGCATCTGCGCGTCCGTTGCCAGACCGCCGAGCGCGCGAACTCGAGCGGCGAGAGAAGGCTCCTCCAGCAGCACGACGTAGCGCTGCGCCGTGGAGACGGCCGCGCGCACGCCGAGCACGCCCTGCCACCCGGCCTCGTCGAGCGATGGGAGAGGGGCCTGCTGCGCGCGGGCGCCAGCGCCGCCGAGCAGGAGGGCCGCCGCGACGAGGCCAACGACCGAGCCCGTGGCCCTACGCGACCGACGCATACGCATCCAGTCCGAGATATGACGGGTACGGAAGCGGTTCGACGTACCGCGCGGCTGAGGCGATCATCGCCGCATTGTCCGTGCAGAGATGCAGGGGCGCGAAGCGTGCGCTCGAGAGCGCCGCCCGCAGTGCCGAGTTCGCCGATACGCCTCCGACAACGGCGAGGCGCTCGAGGCCCGTTCGCTCAGCTGCCTCGTGGAGCCTCGCGGTGAGCGCCCGGACGATCGCGTGCTGGTACGACGCGGCCAGGTCGGGCCTTCTTCGCTCCATCTCGCCCTCCCCGAGCTCACGGATCTTGTAGAGCAAGGCGGTCTTCAGCCCGGAGAAGGAGAAGTCGAGACCTGGGACGCGCGCGACGGGGAACAGGAACGCATCGCGATCACCCTCCCGTCCGAGGCGATCGATCTCGGAGCCGCCCGGGTAGCCAAGACCGAGCAGCCGCGCGCCCTTGTCGAACGCCTCGCCCGCTGCGTCGTCGAGCGTCGTACCGAGCCGCTCCGAGCGCCCGTGTTCCCGAATCGACAGGAGCAGCGTGTGACCTCCACTCGCGAGCAAGCAGAGGAAGGGCGGTTCGAGCGGCTCTGGCCCGAGGTAGAGCGAGGCCACGTGTCCTTCCAGGTGATCGACCGGCGTCAGCGGCTTCCGGCTCGCCCAAGCCATGCCTTTCGCTGCGGAGAGCCCGACGAGCAACGCGCCCACGAGACCGGGGCCTTGGGTCACCGCGAGCCGGCTGATCTCGCCGAACGTCGTCTGCGCCTCTTCGAGCGCCTGCCGCACGACAGGTGTGACTAGCTCGAGATGCCTGCGCGAGGCGATCTCCGGCACGACGCCGCCGTACCGCGCATGGAGCGCTGCCTGCGAGGACACGACGGACGAGAGCACCTCCCCGTCGTGCCTGACGATCGCGGCCGCCGTCTCGTCGCACGATGTCTCGATGCCGAGGATCACGACCACCGTGGGTGAACCCATGGTTCCCCCACGAACCCCCTCGTTCCGTACAACGCACTCGGTGAGTCGCGCCTCGCCTCTCGGCCGGCTAAGCCGGCCTCCGGCCCGATCGCCGCTCGGATCGAGCGCCGCGTGGAAGGGGGGTTGGCGACTTCCATCTGCATCACGAAGCTTTTTCCGACGGGGTCGATTCGCGCCACATGATCAGCGCGTCCTCGCGATTGTCGGTGTAGTAGCCACGCCGAAGGCCGCGGGACTCGAACCCGAGCTGCTCGTAGAGCCGGATTGCGCTCACGTTGGAGACCCGCACCTCGAGCGTGTACCCGCGGCGGCGGTCCTCAGATGTGACGTCGAAGACGCGCTCGAGGAGGCGTGTCCCTATGCCGAGGCGTCTGTGCTCGGGTGCG
>JACDCN010000347.1 GCA_013817555.1 Actinomycetota bacterium | reverse complement strand
CACGTGGAGCCGCGCGCGCTCGGCCCGGGAAAGGCTCGCGTAGCCAACATCGCGAAGGAGCGCGTGTCGGATGACGAACGATTCGCCGAGGAGATCGTCGACGAATGGCCCGTGCACGAGCCCGCGCCTCTGGAGTGCGGTTACCCCTTCCGTCTCGTCAGCTCCGAGCACACCGAGCACGTCACGGGGAAACCGTCTTCCGGCCACCGATGCTCGACGGATGACCGACCGCGCGGAATCTGGCAGATCGTCGAGCTGAGCTGCGTACACACTCTGGACTGTCGAGGGGAGCTCGACCTCATCGACCGTACGGCGAAGCCGCCAGCCCGATGGGGACTGCTCGAGCAACCCGCTTCCTACCCAGGATCGGAGGAGCTCCTCGACGAACAACGGATTGCCTTCGGATCGCTCGGCGATACGGGAGACCAGTTCGCTCGAGAGAGCATCGCCAACGAGAGCGCGGACGAGCTCGGCAGTCGACTCGGAAGACAGCGGCTCGAGCTCGAGGATCTCTCCGCCCGAGATCCACTCGTCGTCGGTCTCGAGCAGGGAAGGGCGCGACGTGCAGACGACCAGGCGGCCCTCGCCTTCGGTGGCGGATGCCAGGAACGCGCGGTAGTCCTTTCCCGACCAATGCAGATCCTCGACGAGCCACACCTCGGTGGCGGCGAGAGCTGCGAGGCCCGTGGACCAGGCGGCGAAGCGAGCCGAGCGACGCGCCTCGGCCTCCTCCTGGGCCACTCCATCCTCGAAGCCACCGAGAAGCGCGAGCAACTCGTCGGCTACGACCACTGAGCGCTCAATGCCGAGCGCCTCGGCCAATGCGCCACGGACCTCGTCGTCGCCGTTCAGTCCGGTGCTCGCGAGCGCGGACTCGACGAGCTCGCCGACGGGACGGAAAGCCGAGAGAGCATCCGGACGGACGCGAGCCCGCCGGACCGCAGTTCCACGCGCGCTCGCGAGCGCCGCGACCTCGTCCAGGAGGCGTGACTTACCGGTGCCAGGAGGTGCGATGACGGTCAGGCGTCGCGTCGGGCCGGCGGCGCACTCGTCAAGTGCGAGCGCTATCAGGGAGAGCTCTTCCGCGCGACCGATCGTTGGCGCTGCGAGAGCCCCCATCGCCCGCTCGCGCTCCGGCTCGGGTAGGAGGACGCCGGCGCACGCTGCCCGAACGGGCTCAGCCTTGCCTTTCAGCTCGAACTCGACAGCTTGATCGAGCTCGACGATGTGCGCCACGGCGAGCGCGGTCTCCGGACCGAGCAGCACACCGTTCAGCGGCGCGGCCGCCTGCAATCGCGCTGCGGTGTTGACCACGTCCCCGGTCACCATCGCATCCCCCGGTGCGGGCGCGGGATGGACGACGGCCTCGCCGGTGTTTACGCCCACCCGGACATGAAGCGTCGTGCCGTCGAGCTCGAGCCGTGCCGCGAGCTGCTCGATCGCTCCTACCACGGAAAGCGCGCAGCGCACGCCGCGCTCCGCGTCCTGTTCACCGGCATTTGGTACCCCGAAAACCGCGACGGCAGCGTCGCCGATGAACTTCTCGAGCGCTCCGCCGTGGCGTCCTACGGCGTGTCGAACCGCGTCGAAGTAGGCCTCCTGAACGATTGCGACATCCTCCGCGTCGAGCTGTTCGGAGAGCGATGTGAATCCCGCGAGATCGCAGAAGAGGACGGTGACGATCCGCCGTTCGAGTTCCCCTTGGACTGCTTCGACGGGCATCCGATGGGGCTCAGAGGCCGAGCCGCTCGAGCATCTTCGGGTCCCGCCGCCACTTGGGGCGCACCTTGACCACAAGCTCGAGGAACACGGAGTGACCGACGAGCGCCTCCACCTCCGGCCGCGCGCGCGTGCCGATCTCGCGCACCATCGCGCCTTTCTTTCCGACGAGAATCCCTTTCTGCGACTCCGTCTCCACGTAGACGAGCGCACGCACGACCCTTTCTCCGATCTCGTCGACTTCGATCAGGATCGCGTGCGGAACCTCTTCGCGCGTCAAGCGCAGCGCCTTCTCGCGGATTACCTCTCCGACGCGCTCCTC
>JACDCN010000113.1 GCA_013817555.1 Actinomycetota bacterium | reverse complement strand
AACGCGCGCAGGATGCTGTGCAAGAGGGCTTTGCACGAGCTATCCGTGGCCGCAGGGGCTTCAGAGGTTCGGGCTCGCTGGAGGCATGGATCTGCCGCTGCGTCCTTAACGCGGCCCGTGACGACCGTCGCAAGGTCTCCTTTGACAGGGCATTCGGAGACGAGCTCCCGAGCGTTACGACGGCGGATCCGCCCGACGCGACAGTACGCAGGGCCATTCTTGAGCTCCCTCAACGTCAGCGCGATGCCCTGTTCCTTCGCTACTACCTCGACTTCGACTACGGGCAGATCGCGGAAGCTCTCGGCATCCGCGTCGGAACCGTCTCCGCGACGCTACACGCTGCGCGTACAGCTCTTGGACATGTTCTGACGGAGGTGGCGTAATGACGTCCGATGTGATCAACGACGCGCTCGAGCGACTTGCCCCAGCGCAAACGTTCGTTCCCGATTGGCTGGACGTCGTCCAGCGCGCGGGCGAGGCGCCACGACCCGCCCCAAGTCGCATCGCTCGCGCGCGGCCGGGAAAGCGCTGGTTGCTGGGAGTTGCGCTCGCCGTTGCCGTTCTCAGCCCCTTTGCAATTCTGGCCGCTGCAACCGATGACTGGTGGCTCCTCAAGTCGCATGGCCCGGCACCGAGCATTCCACCGCCTCTCGTCGTGAAGACGGGGTCGTGGGACGGCTACGGCTGGGCGCTCGTTGCCTATCGCAATGAAGAGGGAGATCTCTGTTTCTCGATGAACCCGACCTCGTCGGGCTTCGGGGCCGCGCCGAACTGTGGCGGCTTTGTGAACGAACCGGGTGGCGACGATGACACTCAGCGCAGAATCATGTATCTCAGCGGCGTATCAGCTGAGCTCCCGGCGTACGTCGTTGGGCCTGTGGTCGAGGCAGCGGACGAAGTCGTGATCTACTTCGCAGGTGGTGAGCTTCGCACGCCGACCTTCGAAGTACCCGCGTCACTCGGTGCGATCAAGTTTTTCGCAGCGCGCGTGCCAGAGACACTCGACCCGACAGGCTCGGTTGTCGATAAGTTGATTGCCCTCGACAGCGCCGGGCGTACGGTCGCTTGCCTCGCAGTCCGTTCCGAAGGTTCGTGTGGCTAGCCGTCGAGAGCGCGCTCGAGAACTACAAACTCACTGACTCCGCGATCCCATTTCCTGTGGATAGCCGTAAAGCTTGCGTTCTGGCTGCCCCGCCGTTCCGCGTAAGCAACGTCGCTATCCATCGAGGCAAGCAGCGCGACGCGGTCGAATGACAACCTGATTCGGACTTCAGTCTGACGTGCGCGTCGGCCGAATGGACGAAATCATCGCATCCAGAGATTGTCGGTCGGATTCAGGTGTGTCCTGTCCAATCCAAACCCGCACGTTGTAGCTGATTGCATTGAGCCACAGATCTGCGAACTCGAATGTGCATTCGCAAGACTTACTCTCCTCCGACGACGTCTCGAGCTCTGGAGGAAGAGCGGAGTCTCCAGGCGTTGATCCGGCGACCGGGTATTTGAACCGCGACACGTCGACGAGCACGAAGTCGCGCGAGGCTCCTTCGACCTTCCAGCGAGTAGTGCAACCTCCAAGAGCGGGAGGCACGTCGCGTTCGAACGAACTCGCATCGAGGTTACTGACCAGGACTCCTGGTCCCGACCGCACGCAATGCACCGCGAGTCGCCGGGCAGACCAGGTAGGTGGGATGCGAATCGCCAAGCCTTCAACGACCATTTGCTTCCACTGCTCGGTGCCGTCTTGGGGTGTGCCATCGGATCGAACACAACCGGCCAAGAGCGCCGAAACCAGAAGAGCCAGCGCAGCTCCCGCGAGGCTGTGGGCACGCCACCGTCTCTGCGGAAGTGCCAATGACGGTCGACCTTGCGTGACAGATGTTTGACTCGCCATCACGCGCGATCCGCCACAGAGGTGTGCGAAGTCAGCAGCTGCAAGTCAAGCGCTCCGCCGGAGCACTGCGATCCACGTTCGCGGAAGGCAATGCTCCGGCGTGTCTCACTGAGTCTCAACCGCCGTGCGACCGCCAACCATTCGAGGTGATCGAATCCACGACGTACGGACTGTTCTGGATCTTCGTCATCGAGCCCGTACCCGTTGACGAGTTCGAGAAGTTGATGTCCATGACGTTGCAGTTCCCGTTGATTCCCTGGTAGGACTCTCCAGCGAAGTCGGTCTTTTGCATGTCCGAGAGGCTGATGTTGAAGCCCAGTCCTGAGCCCCCAATCGACGCGGTCCAGGATCCGGCGGCTACCTTCGTCACGACCGCGGTGTAGACCGTTCCCGCTGAAGCGGTGCCCTTGTTCACGAACGAGTATCCGGCGTCGGTCTTGTACTCGATGTACTTGCTGATCGAGCTGTCGCCGTATGTCCGCTCGAGCCCCGCCTGGATCCAGCGCGTAGCGGCATTGTTCGAGACTCCGACCCACCCACCGACGTGACCGCCCGAGTAGAGTGTGGTCGTGTTCCACTTCACTCCAGCGGATGAGGAGCTCGCTGGAATAGTGGGCCACTGATATTCGGCATATCTGTAACCGGTCGAGCAGGTGCTCAGCACTCCGAGTGACTCCTCGGACAGCGGCTCCGCCCAAGGGCTTGCTGGCTGAGAACCGCCGAGTATCGGGGGAGGACCGATCGGACGAGCGCTGACAGCCGCTTCGACTGCAACAAGAAACGTGAGCGCGACAACAGTCGCAGCCAAGACCCTCTTCATTGCATACCTCCTGACGGCGAGGAGGCGTGCCACCTGTAACTGACAGACCTCGTTTGGATTCCGAACGATCCACGCTACAGGTCGACGCTCGGTGCCCGACACCCCCACACGAGGGATTCGCCTTTATACGTTAAGCGGGCTATCCGGTTCACGCCCCTTCGGGTCACGAACGGCTGCTCGTGATCGCGCTGACGGGGACGTGCTCGAGGTGAACGGCCTGTTCGAGCAGGCGGTAGAAGAGCCGGCCGCGATGGTTGGAGCTGCGGCGGTTGAAGCGGAAGGCGAACTCGGCGAGGTAGTCGTCGAGGTGCTGGGGACGGACAGCGCCTTGATGGGTGCCGAGCAACCAGCGCTTGAGCAGCGAGGCGATCCGGTGGGCGCGCGGCATGACCACGTGCGCGGGATCACCGCTGCTCGAGATCGCGGTCGGATAGTGGATGTAGCCGGCCGCGGTGAGGCCGGCGTAGCCCCTGAAGTGGTCGGTGTAAACGACGGCGCCTGGCTCGACGGCCGCCTCGATCGCGGCGAGCAGGGACTCGGCGCTGAGATCGGGGATGCAGGCGAGTCGTGCACGCCCCATCCCGACCCCGCGCTTCTCGACTGCGACCTCGACGATCGCCTTCTTGGCGGCGCCGCGGCCTCGCTTGCCAGTGGCGACACCGCCGACATAGGTCTCATCTGCCTCGACCTCGCCCGCGAGCCTGTCGCGATCGGGCCGAACCATCGCCCGGCGCAGCTTGTGGAGCAGCGCCCAGGCCGTCTCATAGCTTCCCACTCCGAGCACCCGCTGCAGCGAGAGCGCGCTCACACCGTGTTTCGTGCCGGTCGCATACCACGCAGCTTGGAACCAGGTCGTGAGCGGCAGACGCGTGTCGGCGAAGATCGTCCCGGCCGTGACCGAGGCGTCCAGCCGACAGCCGGCGCAGCGGAGATTCCGTCCCTTGCTCATCCGCCAGCACCGCGTCTCGGCGCAGGCCGGGCAGGCGAAGCCGCCCGGCCAACGAAGCCCAGCGAGGTAATCCAACGCTGCCTCCTCGTCGCGGAAGCGCGCGTTGAACTCGCGCAGAGTTCGCGGGTAATCGCAGCCGGCAAGCGGAGCATCCATCCCTCGAGCATCGCACGAGCGTATGACGGAATCGCCACAAAGGGGCGTCAGCCGGATAGCCCGCTACGTTAATGCTGTTGGCTATAAGGTGAACGCGGGCCGGCGGCGGCCTCCTTTGGATTCCGAACTCAAAGGACTCACCGACCGTCGGCCCTATCTTGGGCACGCGCACTTCGGGGCGTCAGAACACCTAGCCGCCGGCCCAGCTGCGCCCGCCCAGCCCGGAGGCGCAGCGAGTAGTGATTCGGTGATCAATCTAAGTGGATGGAGCGTTCACTCAGCGTTCCCAGCTGCGGCCGCGGTCGAGTTCGAGCACCCGACGCATCGTCTCGAGGACGAGCGGGTCGGGTTCTCGCACGTGTGCCTCGAGCATGCGTACGAGGTCGCCGGACGAGGCGACGGAGGGCCGGAGGCCGTGTCCAAGCGGTTCGCGGTTGGCGCGGTGGCGGAGGTCGTCGTAGCCGCGGGTACCGGCGGGCTCGGGGACGATCTTGATCTCGCCGGCGTCACTCGTGAGTTCGATCATCGGATCCCGCTGAGGGTCGAGTGTGTCGAGCGCGAGCGGTCGCCCGTCGACGCGGCGTGCGTGCAGGTTGTCGAGCGCCTGTTCGAGCCGACGGAGGTTCTCCGGTCGTAGTGATGGGGTGAGGTCGAGGCCGCGGGTCAGCTCGTCCGAGCCTTGGATGACGCGCGCGAGCGCACCGATGACGACGAAGAAGGCCCCGGCGCGATCGAGCTCTTGCAGGATCGCGTAGGGGTCGAAGCGGTCCTGGGTCATCGCTTGTCGAGCCGGGCGAGCAGTCTCGCCATCCGTTCCTGCGGGGTCAGTTCGCGCACCTCCTGGACGGCTGCGTCGCGCTCGGGGTCGCGCTCGAACGGGACGAGCACGGGCGGGATGTCGAAGCCGCAGGCCTGGAGGACGCGGCGCAGGGTGGAGAAGCCGGGCTCGACCGTGTCGGTCTCCCAGCGCGCGATCGAGCTCGCCGCGATGCCGAGTCGCGCGGCGAGCTCCGCCTGGGCGAGCCCGGCGCGCAGGCGCGCGGAGCGGATTAGTTCGCCCGTGCTCATCGTCCGACTCGGAGTCTACTCTACCGCCCTCATGTTTAGCATTGCCATCACTTTTGCTACTATTGCTCTTTTCGATCGTGCTGCGATGGTGGTGAGCTTTCGTTCCAGCCCGACACGCGAGACGAGCGCCCGGTGATCGAGCGGCACTACAAGACGCGCGAGCTCGCCGAGTTGCTCGGCCTGCACCCGGATACGATCCGTCGCGCCGCCCAGCGCGGGCAGCTCGAGTCGGTCCGCATCGGCCTCGACCGCATCTACGCGGAGAGCGCCGTCCAATGCTGGCTCGAGGGAAACCGCGAGCACGCTCCAGCAGCCGCCGCCGGCTACAACGGCGACACTCGAGCCTCCTCAATGCGAAGGGAGGTTCGCTGATGGCGATCCGCAAGCGCGGCCGAGGCCGCTGGCAAGTGCGCGTCCGCCCGTTTCCTGAGATGACGGTGCCGACGCGAGCGGCTGCGGAGACGATCGAGTTGGACCTGAAGCTGCGCGTGAAACTCGGGCATCTCTACCGCGAAAAGCCCGTCTCACTCGGGCAGGAGCTCGACGGCTATCTTGCGCGGAAGGTCGCGATGGGCGGGAGGCGGGGGCAGCTCCGACCGAAGTCGATCGCGTTCCTGCATCAGTCCGCGAAGCCCTGGGAGCCGCTGCGCAAAGTGCTGATCCCGAACCTCCGCAGGGCGATCGTCGAAGACTGTGTTGCGGCGCGAGCAGCAGTCGCTCCCGTCGCCGCGGCGAACGAGCTCGAGCTACTCAAGGCGTGCCTGCGAGCTGCGGCATCACGCGGCCAAGCGGTCGACCCGGGCATCTTCGAGATCGCGCCGGTACGACACGAGCCCGCGGAGGGCGTCGCGCTCGAACTTGCGCAGGTTCATGCGATCGGGTCGACGATGCCCGAGCGGATCAAGCGCCTGGTGCCATTCTGCGGCACCGTCGGGCTGCGGTTCTCCGAGGCGGTGACGCTCACCGACGATCGCGTCGACCTCGAGGCCGGCGAAATCTTCATCCCGCACGACCTCAACAAGGGTCGCCGGGCGAAGGGCGTCCCTCTCGCCCGCTTCGAGGTACAGCTGCTACGCGAGCAGCTCCTCGCGCGGCCGTGCGGCACACTGCTCGTGTTCCCGAACGAGAAGGGCGGCGTCTACTCGAAGAGCGGGTTCCGCGCAATCTGGCTGCCGGCGCTTTTTGCGGCCGGGCTCGCACACAAGGAGACGAATGCGAACGGCCGGTCGAGTATCGTCGCCGACTTCCGCTTCCATTGGCTGAGGCACACGGCGATCTCGCTGATGGCGCGAGCCGGTATGAAGCCGGAGCTGATCGCCGAGCGAGTCGGTCACCGAGACGGCGGCGGGCTGATCTACCGGCGCTACCGGCATCTGTTCCCGTCAGAGGTCCGTGCGGCCGTCGGGCTGCTGGACGCGCTTGTTTCTGAGGCAAACGTCCGTGGTGCAGCTGAAGGGAGTGGTCAATAGGTGGTCAGCCGCCCTCGTGCTCGTCCATTTCCAGCTGAACCATGCGGTTCGAACGGATGGGCGCACCTGGGATCGAACCAGGGACCTCTCGCGTGTGAAGCGAGCGCTCTCCCGCTGAGCTATGCGCCCGGGAGGCGTAGGTTAGCGCAGGGTTTCTCGCCTGCCTTGGTACGGTCCCGCGCATGGCGCCGGCAACGCTCACACCGCCGAAGGAGCGCACCCGCCGTCCCGGCGGCTCGGGTCTCGGCAAGCCGTGGCGCGTGGTCGTCCTGAACGACAACCACAACACGTTCCAGGGCGTCGCCTTCGCGCTCTCGAGCGTGCTCCCGGGTGTGAGCTACGACAAGGGCATGCGGCTCGCGGACAGGATCCACTCCACGGGTCAGGCGATCGTCTGGTCGGGTCACCAGGAGCGGGCGGAGCTCTACTGGAGCCAGCTCGTGGCCTCCGGTTTGACGATGGCGCCGCTCGAGCAGTAGCGGAACGCCCCCGGCGAAGCGCGTGGTAGCGTCCTCCGCTGTGCCGCTGGCGCTGACCGGTTACGAGCTGGGGC
>JACDCN010000112.1 GCA_013817555.1 Actinomycetota bacterium | reverse complement strand
GGCGTGGAGATCGTTCTGCGTGAGTCGGTGAACGAGGAAGAGCTGCTCGAGATGGTCGAGCGGGGCGAGCTCGACGTCACGTTCTGGACGCTGCCTGTCGGCTCCGGGCCGTACGAGTGGATGGAGCTACTCACCGACCCGTACGTGCTCGTGGTCCCGGCCGGGTCGCCGCTCGCCGCGCTCAAGCGCACTCCGACGCTGAAGGAGATCTCGCTCCAGCCGCTCGTCGGCTTCAGTTACTGCGCCGCGATGAATCACGTGGAGTCGCAGCTCGCCGCGAGTGGGCGCACCCCGAATGTGGTGTTTCGCTCCGACAACAACGGCACCGTTCAAGGCCTCGTCGGCGCGGGAGTCGGCGTCAGCGTGTCACCCCTGCTGACCGTGGACGAGGACGACCCTGACGTCGTCGTGATCGACCTGCTGGGCCGGATCCCACCGAGGGTGATCGGCCTCGTCTGGCACCGGGACCGCCATCGCAGCCCGGCTGCTGAGGCATTCGTGGAGACGGCGCGCGTCGTCTGCGGCGAGCTGGCCACCGAGCCGGCTGCGGCGTAGTTAGAGCCTCTCCAGCTCCTCAGGCTCGAACGGCTCCGGGCCGATCCCCGCGACCACTGTCTCCTGCGAGCGTTCGTGGAGACGTTCGCGACCGCGCCTCACCGCACCGAGGAACTTGTCGAGGTTCACCTCGAGCGTCGACAGGATGCTGTCGGCCCAATCTTCCATCTCGCGCCGGGTCTCCCGCGCCTTCCGGCGCGCATCGTCGACGATTTCGTCGGCCTGCCGCTCGGCGAGCTTCACGATCTCCGTCTGTGACGCCTCGCGGACCGCCTGCTCGCGAGCCTCCTGCACGATCCGGTCGCACTCCCGCTTCGCTTCCGCAAGCATCTCCTGGCGCTCTTTCACGATCCAGCGTGCCTGCTTGATCTCCTCCGGAATCGTCGCCCGCATCTGGTCGAGGATCTCGTAGATCTCCTCGCGGTCGAGCCGAACCTGGTCGGTGAGGGGGACGGCCTTCGCGTTGTGCACGAGGTCGTCCAGCTTGTCGATGAGAACGAGTACGTCCATGGGGCGGAAAGTCTACTTATGCGTCAGGCTGGAATCCGCTCGCGCGGATTCCGGCCGCGCCAAGAGCCTACGGCCGCCTTCGCGGCCGACACGCGGTTCCTCATGCACACGACCGCTTCGCGACACGCGTTCCGTGCACGCTTGTTACTCCTGAGGCGAGACCGGGGCGCCTGGGCGACCGTCGGGGTACAACTCCGCAAAGCGCCGGGCGACCGCTTTCGGGACCAGCTCGTCCACCTTCCCGCCGAAGGAGGCAATCTCCTTCACGCCGCTCGACGAGACGAAGCTGAAGAGCGGGCTCGCCATCACGTACACGGTCTCGATCTCGGGCGCGAGCAGGCGGTTCAGATGGTTCATCTGGAACTCCCACTCGAAGTCCGAGATCACGCGCAGGCCCTTCACCATGGTCTGGGCGCTGTGCTTCCGCGCGAAGTCGACGACGAGCTCCGAGAACACGTCGACGACGACGTTGTCGAGCTCGCCGAGCGCACCCTCCAGGAATGCGACACGCTCCTCGACCGAAAAGAGGGTCCGCTTGTGGAGCGGGTCACGGATGACGCCGACAACAATGCGGTCGAAGATCGACGCGGCGCGGCGGATGACATCGACGTGCCCGTTCGTGACGGGGTCGTAACTGCCTGGGCAGAGTGCGGTGATCATCGGGAGAAGAGCGTGATGCGTGCGGAACCGTAGCGGCGCGTGGTGACGAGAGTGAGCGGAAGGTCGGGCTCGACGCGGGACGAGGTCTCGACGACTGCTAAGCCGTCAGTATCGAGGAGCTCGGGAAGAAGCTCGCCGAGCGGCGCTGCATGCCGCTCCCAGTCCTCGTAGGGAGCATCGACGAGGACGAGGTCGTAACGGCGGTCGCGGGTCCTCTCCTCGTGCAACGCGCGGATCGCGTCCTGGCACAGGACGACGGCCCCTGTCACACGCAGCTTTTCGAGATTGCGCTGGATCACTCGGCAGGCGGCTCTGTCGCCCTCCACGAAGACGCAGCGGGACGCGCCGCGCGAGAGAGCCTCGAGCCCCATCGCGCCCGAGCCGGCGAAGACATCCAGAACGTTCGCCCCGTCGACCGGACCGACGAGCGCGAAGGCAGCTTCGCGGACCCGATCTCCCGTGGGACGGGTGACGGCGCCCTTCGGCGCCTCGATTCGGTGACCCTTGCGCGAGCCGGCGACGATTCTCACTGTGCGGTTGTGCCCGGAGCTTCGACGCGAATGCCGAGCTCGCGGGCGGCACGACCGAGTTGACGGTCGTAGACGAACATGATCTCGGGAGCAATGGCGAGCGCAGTTGCGAGATGGATCGCGTCTAGCGGTCGCAGTGCGTCCGAAGCCAGTGCGGCAGCCGACCGAAGGACATCGGAGTCGATATCGAGCACGACGCATCCTCCGAGCAGGTCCGCCAGGTCCTGTTCGAGATCCTTCTCCAGCCCGGCAACGCGCAGGGCCCTCGTGACCTCGACCGTTGAGACCCCGCTCGTCGCTAGCCGTGCGTCCGCGGGGACTGCAGCGGCGAGGGCAGCACTCTCGCGCTCGCGAACGATCAGCTTGACGAGCGCAGACGCATCCGCATAGATGACCTGCTCAGCGATCCTCGCGGCCCTCGCGGATGATCTCCGATGCCGATCTTGGACCCTTTGCCTCGATCAGTCGCGTCGGTGCTCGGAAGGGGCGTCCAGGCGTCGCCCGGCCTTCGGCGATCAGCTGATCGAGGCGGCTTCGCCGATAGGGCGATATCACTGCGACCGGCTCACCGTCATGCGTCACCTCGATCGTCTCTCCCGCGCGGACGCGACGGATCGCATGCGTCAGTGTGTCCCGAAGCTCGCGGATGCCCATCTGCGTCGGCATTGTGACCACATGTTACCACACTACGGCTCTGCGTGCTCCGCTTCGCCGAGCAGGCGGTCTGCCTCGGCTGCAAGCAGCCCTTCATCTTCCAGCTGACGTGCTGCGTCGCGCGCACGTTCGAGTAGCTCCCCGTCCCGGCGAAGCCGCACGAAGCGGAGATCCGAGAGCCCGGACTGGCGGGCGCCCAGGAGCTGGCCCTCGCCGCGGATCTCGAGATCTCGCTCCGCAAGCTCGAATCCGTCGTTCGAAGTCACCATCGCCTCCAGACGCTCTGTTGCACCTTCCGACAGCTCCTCCCGCGGTCTCGAGACGAGCAGGCAGTAGGACTGCTCGGCGCCCCGCCCCACGCGCCCGCGCAGCTGGTGGAGCTGGGCGAGCCCGAACCGGTCGGCCTCCTGCACGATCATGATCGTCGCGTTCGGGACGTCGACGCCGACCTCGATCACCGTGGTCGCCACGAGCACGTCGAGCTCGCGGGCCTTGAAGCTCGCCATGACTCCCCGTCGGTCGGCGGGGCGCAGGCGGCCGTGCAGGCACCCGACGCGATAGCCGCGGAGCTCGGCGCCGCGCAGGCGCTCCGCCTCGACTTCGGCAGCGCGGGCGACGCTGGTCTCCGACTCCTCGATCAGCGGACAGACGACGTACGCCTGCCGCCCTTCGTCGAGATGCCGCGTGAGCCGCCGGTACGCCTCCGAACTCCGCTCCTCGGTGACCCAGCCGGTGACGATCGGCTTCCTGCCCGCCGGTGGCAGCGCAAGCTCACTCGTGTCCAGATCGCCGTAGACAGTGAGCGCGAGTGTGCGAGGGATCGGCGTGGCCGTGAGGTGGAGAACGTGCGGGCTCCGCCCCTCGACGAGGGCTGTCCGCTGCCCTACGCCGAAGCGGTGCTGCTCGTCCACCACTGCGACTGCGAGATCGCGGAAGTCGACCTCCTTCTGAATGAGCGCGTGCGTTCCGACCACGAGCGGCGCGTCGCCCGACGCGATCAGCTGGCGCACTGCGGTGCGCTCGCGCGTCCCCAGGGAGCTCGTGAGCAGCGAGACACGGATGCCGAGAGGCGTGCACAGCTCGTCGATCGTCAGGAAGTGCTGCTCGGCGAGCGTTTCCGTGGGAGCCATAAGGGCTCCTTGCCGACCCGTTTCGACCGCACGGAGAAGCGCATACAGCGCGACGACGGTCTTCCCCGAGCCGACCTCACCCTGCAAGAGGCGCTGCATCGGCGTCGAGCGCACGAGGTCGGCGTCGATCTCCGCGATCGCCCGCTCCTGATCCGAGGTGAGCCTGAAGGGAAGCGACGCCCGGTAGCGCTGGATCAGCTCGCCAGGCGCAGGCAACGGCTCGGCGGACGACCTCTCCCGCGCCGCAGCGGTTCGCTTAAGCGCGACCTGCAGCACCATGAGCTCCTCGAAGGCGAGGCGGATGCGACCAGTCTCGGCGTCCTCGAGCGCGCGTGGCGCGTGCAGTGACGCTAGCGCGTCCGCACGAAGTGGAAGCCTCTCGCGTGCAAGCAGCGCGGCCGGCAGCGGCTCCCCCGCGTCGCGTACGAGCTGAAGCGCCTGCCCGCGAAGCTCCCGGAGCTTCTTCTGCGAGGTGTCCTCGCCTGCCGGGTAGACCGGCGCAAAGTCCGCGGTCTCCGCCTCGCCCTCGAGGTCGTACGACGACACGGCAAACCCGAACTTGTTCGCGCGTCCGCGCAGCCGGATGCTCGTCCCGGGCGCCAGGCGCGGCTCGAGCCAGGGCTGGTTGAACCACGTCGCATTGATCTCGCCGGTCTCGTCGCCCACCCGCGCGGTGAGGATCTTGAGGCGCCCACGGCGCCGGCTGGAGACGGATCGGACTTCGACTTCGATCACCGCCTCCTCGTCGCCGAAGAGCTCGCTGATGCGTTTCGCTGGGACTGGCTCCTCGTAGCGCCTCGGGCGCTGCCAGAGAAGGTCGCCTACTCGCTCGATGCCGATCCGAGCGAGCTTCCGAGCGAGCGCCGGACCGACCCCGTTCAGGCTCTCGACCGGCGCCTCGAGCCGCTCGAGTCTGGGCACGCTTCGCGGGCGAGGCCAGGCTTCAGGTGGCTGTGCCCCGGCGAAGCCGACAGGAAGCCCGGCTGAAGCGCTCGCCGGGGTCAGGCTTCAGCCTGACCCCGGTGTGAGGTCGCCGAACACCCTGAGACCGGGGTCAGGCCGAAGCCTGACCCCGCGTACACGTCACTCATCTTGGAACCAGAAGAAGCCGACTGCGCCTGGGCCGGTATGCGTGCTGACGACTGCGCCGAGCGTTGCCGTGAACTCGATCTCCGCTTTCGGGCGGACGCGCCAAACGAGCTCGCTCAGAGTGCCGACCCATTCCGGGGCATCCGCGTGCGCGATCGCAACGCGCAATCCCGGCCGATCCTCGGTCGCCTCGGCGAAGCGCCGCTCGAACTCGACCATTGCTTTCTTGCTCCCCCGCACGCGTGCTACTGCGACGACCTCACCGTCCTGGACGCTCAGAATCGGGCGGACGTTCAAGAGGGAGCCCGCGAGCGCTGCCGCGCGGCCGATTCGGCCTCCGCGCTGCAAGTACTCCAGCGTCTCGACGGTGAAGATGACAGTGCTGTCTCGCTGGAAGCGTTTGACGAGCGCGGCGAGCTCGGCGTCGGTCGTTCCGCGCGCGAGCCGGCGCTGGATGGCGTGTGCGAGCATGGCGATTGCGAGCGATGCAGTTCTCGAGTCCACGGCGTGCACCCGGTCGCCGCCGAGCTCGGACGCGGCGAGCTCGGCGCTTTGGAACGTGCCGGACACCTTGGCGGAGACGTGCAGCGAATAGATCCGCTCATAGCCCGCGAGACTCTCGTAGGTTGTGAGGAAGTCCTGGGGCGTCGGCTGCGAGGTCGCGGGGAGAACCGGAGACGTGCGGAGCTTCGAGTAGAACTCGGCAGGCCCGAGCTCCGTGTAGTCCTTGTACGTCTCGTCGCCAAAGCGCACGTACAGAGGCACGAAGCGCATGTTGGGGAAGCGCGAGGGCGCCTCCGGGTAATCCGAGGTCGAATCGAGGACGACGGCGGTGTTCTCGGCGGTGAGATTCACTCCCCTATCCTCCCAGCTGCAGCCCGTACCGCGCCGACGAGAACGTCGACGCCCTCGTCCTTGCGCACGAACGCCACTCCGGAGCGCCGTGCCGCGGCGACTTCATGCGGACCCGCAGACGCGCTCAGGAAGACGACGGTCGCCCCGGGACACCTCTCGCGGACTTCCGCGGCGACCTCGGAGCCGTCCACGTCGGGAAGCCGGTAGTCGATCACGACGACGTTCGCTCCGAGCGTCGCGCACGCGGATGCGGCAGCGCCGCCCATCGCTACCCCACCCACGACCTCGAGCCCGTCGTACCGATCGAGCAGGAACTCGAGAGACTCGCGATAGACGTCGTTGTCCTCGACGAGCAGCACGCGGATCGTCACTCCGCGACCAGGAGCAGGGGGTAGTGCGGCTGTCCCCCATGATGCGCCTCGATCTGGACGTCCGGATGATCGCGCTGAAGAGAGGCGACGAGGCGGTCGAGCGGAGGGGCGTCCTCCCCTGCGAGCAGACCGAGCCACTCCCTGTCGCCGTCGAGGACGCGCTCGACCACCTCGTTGACGACAACGTCCAGATCCTCGTCGGAGACGACGACAGCGTCGTCCACGAGGCCGAGATAGGCGCCCTTGGAGATCGTGATGCCGTCGACTTTTGTGTCGCGTGAGGCGACGGTCACCTCGCCGGTCGTGACGGCCGCGAGCGCTTCCAGCATGTCCTCCTCGTTCTGAGCAGGCGAGTTGGTCGCGATGTAGCGCCCTATTGCCGCGAGGCCCGCCTGCACGGAACGGGAGGGGACGATGCGCACCGGCTTCGAGCTGAGGCCGACCGCCTGCTCCGCGGTCAGGACGACATTCGAATTGTTGGGCAGGACAATCACCTCGTCCGCCGGGGTCGCTTCGATCGCGTCGATGATCTCCGAGGTCGACGGGTTCATCGTCTGTCCAC
>JACDCN010000346.1 GCA_013817555.1 Actinomycetota bacterium | reverse complement strand
GCGCGAGCTCGTCACAGCCCCGAGGTCTGCGTCGTCGATGCCGAGCAGCTTGGGCGGGCCAAGGATCCGGACGAGTTCGTTCGCTCCCGCGGGCCGGCGGCGTGGCGCGAGCTGCTCGAAACACGGACGTGCGGTATCGCCTGGCGTGCTCACGAGCTCGCAGCTGTTAGCCGCGATTCGCCGGCGCCGGAACGTCGTGCCGCGCTCGCGCGTGCCGGACAGTGGCTGGGCACGCTGCCACCGCGACTTGCGCTCCAGCAGGAGGAGGCGGTTCAGGTCATTGCCGAGCACTGCGGGTACTCGAGCGAGGCGGTGGCGCGGTCGTTCAGGGCGCGTTTCTGGGCCGTTCCTGAGCGCGAACGGCAACCCACCAAGTCTCGAATCGTCGGACGGACACTCGAACGGTGAATACGGATCACCTGGTCTCGCGGGAGGAGCTCGCAAACAACAACGGTCTCGGACGCAGGACGGCATCGATTGAGCCGTGGGTCAGCGCCGAGGACCTGGCGCTCGTCCTTGCCGTCTCCACCGATTGGGTCTACGAAAAGGCTGCGTCGGGCAACCTGCCGTCGTACAAGTTCGGCGGCCACCGCCGATTCCGCGTCAGCGAAGTGGAGGATTGGGCCTGCGAGCACGCGAGTGGAAAGATGGCTGGCATGACAAGGTCGAGAAGCGGAGATTTCGCCTGATGGCGTACGTTCGGCGACGGACCGCCGCCGCCGGGCCACGCTTCGACGTATGTTGGAGAGAGAACGGCCGCGAGCGCTCGCGCACTTTCAGCTTTCGTAAGGACGCCGACCGGTTCCGAATCGAAGTCGAGCGGAGGTCCCAGCTTGGCGCGCTCTTCGAGGCGCCGCCGGTCACTCTCGAGGAGTGGTGGGAGGGGTACTTCGGCCGCTGGTCAGTCGGGAAGGCGGACGGAACAGTCAGGCGCCGCACGGAGGTGTGGAGAGTGCTCAGCGCGCTTCACGATCTCCCGCTCCCCGACATCAGACGCGCCGTTGCCGAGGATGCCATCGTCGCCGTCGCCCGCCGTGCGCCGCGCCAAGGCCAGCTCGCCTTGGCGCTCCTGAAGGCGATGCTGCGGGACGCGCACCAGCGCGGCCATCGGATCGACTCGGCGGTGGCCACGCTTGCGCCGCCATCGTACGATGAGCGCGAGCCCGTCTATCTGACCTTCGAGCGCCTCGAAGCACTGGCGTCCTGGTCGACCCAGCCGCGGCTGATCTTGTTCGCGGGACTCTCTGGACTGCGTCAGGGAGAGTGTTTCGCTCTGCGCGACACGGAAGTACACCTCGACGAGGATCACGTCCTAGTCTCTCGCGGCGCCTATCTAGGCCAGCCGACACGGACAAAGAGCCGGAAGCGCCGGCGCGTGTACCTGTGCGCAGAGGCGGTGCAGGTCGTACGCGAGCAGCTCCTCGCTCGCCGACTCGGCGCGTCGCTCGTCTTCCCGGCGCCGGGGGGCGGTATGTGGCGCAGCGAGAACTTCATGGAGCGTGTCTTCCGGAAGGCCGCCATCCGGGCCGGGCTCGGCGAGCGCGATCAGGACGGACACTACAGCGGCGTTACGTTTCACGATCTGCGGCACACATTCGCGTCACTGATGATCGCTGCCGGTGCGAACCCGCTCCAGATCGCCGAGGCACTCGGGCACACCGATCGCAACGGACAACCGGACGCGACGCTCGTATGGCGTCGCTACGGACACCTATATCCCGGGAGCTCGAAGCAGGCGGCTGCGGCTTTGGGCCGTTATCTGACCGTGGAGCGGAAGCGCGTGCGGGATGTGCGCGGGATGCAGGAGAGCGGCTAGGCGTCCCGCTATAACGAAATCCCTGCAAATTCCAGATGGAGCGTGCCGGGATCGAACCGGCGACCTCCGGCTTGCAAAGCCGGCGCTCTCCCAGCTGAGCTAACGCCCCGAGCGGGTCAAGTGTAACCGGGGGCCTGGCCGAAGCCAGATCCCCGGTTCAAGCCTGGGTGCCGCCGACTCCCTTGCGCTCGAGCGTGCGCAGGCCGTCACCGAACGAGCGCTCGGCGGAGGCACTGCGGGT
>JACDCN010000111.1 GCA_013817555.1 Actinomycetota bacterium | reverse complement strand
ATCTCCACCGCAATCCCCGTGCAGACGATCGCCCGCTCGCCGGGCTCGAGCCGAGCTTCCTCGCAGGCCGACAGATCGAAGCCGGCGTCACCCTCGTAGGCCTGTCTCGGCAACACGGCGTCCTCGCGTAAGCGGCGAACTGCGACATCGATCATCGTCTAAACGCCTCCGCGTCCGCCTCAGGATCGGAAGCGGAAGCGGCGAGGTCCTCCTCTCCGGCGACGAGAAACCGGGCGAAACGGGGAATCTCGCGACGCGGCAGCCTGGCGCGCACACGCACTCCTTCAGGCGTATCGCTCCGTTCGGCGATGGGAGCTCCCAGACCATAAAGCAGAGCGAGATGGCGTCCGTCCTCGTAGGGCACCAGCAAGCGAACGTCCTCGAATCGGTCCGAGAAGAGCTCGGATACGCGCTCCTTGAGCGCGTCGAGCCCCTCCCCCGTCGCGGCGGAGACCTGGAGCGCTCGCGGAAACGCATGCGCGATGCGCCGCAGACCGAGCGGGTCGAGATGGTCGATCTTGTTCAGCACCAGCTCCACTGGGACATCGTCGGCTCCGATCTCCGTGAGCACGGTGTGCACGGCGTCGATCGTCTCCCGTAGCCGGCTCTCGGGAAGCGACGCATCCGCGACATGAAGCACGAGATCCGCGACCAGCGTCTCCTCCAACGTGGCGGCAAAGCCTTCGACGAGCTGAGTCGGCAGCCGGCGGATGAAGCCCACGGTGTCGGTGACCAGATACCGCTTGCCGTCGTGCTCGAACCCGCGAGTCGTCGGATCGAGCGTCTCGAAGAGGCGATCGTCGACGGATGCGTCTGCACCGGTGAGCGCGTTCAGGAGCGTGGATTTGCCGACGTTCGTATAGCCGGCGAGCGCAATCGTCGGCGCGCTCGTCCGCTCCCGCTCCTTTCGCCGGGTAGCCCGTTGTGCACTCAGCTCTCGGAGCCGGCGCTTGACCAGAGAGACGCGCGTCCTGGCAAGGCGCCTGTCGGTCTCGAGCTGGCTCTCTCCGGGCCCCCTCGTCCCCACTCCGCCCCCCAGCCGCTCGAGATGCTGCCAGAGCCCACGCATCCGCGGCAGGTTGTACTCGAGCTGCGCGAGCTCGACCTGGAGCTTTCCCTCGGCGCTGCGAGCATGCTGCGCGAAGATGTCGAGGATGAGCTGCGTTCGATCGACGACACGGGCCTCGAGGACATTCTCCAGCGATTGCTGCTGCGTGGGGCTGAGCTCCTCGTCGACGAGCAGCACCTCCGCGTCCGCGGCCGCGTAGGCGTCCTTCAGCTCGGTGAGCTTTCCCTTTCCCACGAACGTCCGCTGATCCGGACGAGCGCGGTGCTGAATGATCTCGCCGATCGTCGCCACTCCGGCCGTGCGTGCCAACTCACGCAGCTCGGCGAGCTCGGCCTCCCCGTCGACGCCCTTGGGGAAGACTCCGACCACGAACCCGCGCTCCGGGTCGGTCCCGGGTGCGCGGTCGGGCTGGCGCGCGGTCACTGCCGGATTATGCCGCGGATGATCGATTCATGAGATCGCCATCTCCGGGCGTGAGCTGGCTGCTCACGAAGCGAACGAGAGCGCCCCCGACGCGCCAGATCGCGCATCCGGACGCGCGAGATCATGGGATCGTTCATCTACGCTCCTGGCGTGAGCGGGCTTGCCGATCGTCTTGCCGAGCGGACGCTGGAGCTCGTGAACATTCCCTCCGAGAGTCGGGAGGAAGAGCAGATCCGAGAGCACGTACTCGGGCTTGTACCACCAGGGCTCAACGCGGAGTACGCCGACGACGAAGCTTTCTTCTTCGTCCCTGAACGCCGTCCCCGTGCGCCTCTTGTGATCCTCGCTGGGCACTACGACACCGTTCCCGCCCAGGCGAACATTCCAGGACGTATCGAGAGCGGCGCGGTGCACGGGCTGGGCGCCAGCGACATGAAAGGCGGCGTCGCCGTCGCCGTAGAGCTCGTGCGAGATTTGGCGGTCGAGCGACCCGGACCGTACGACATCGCGCTGCTCCTCTTCGGGCGCGAGGAGCTCCCGCCGGAACACAATCCGCTTCCGGCGCTCTTCGCCGGCTCGAGCTCAGTCCACGACGCGGCTCTGGCAATCCTCCTCGAGCCCACGGACGGGAAGGTGCATGCGGGTTGTCTCGGGCATATCAACGCACGCCTCTCGTTCCGAGGCGTCAGCGGCCATTCGGCTCGACCTTGGCAGGCCGACAACGCCATCGAGCGCGCGATCGACGGTCTGGCCCCGGTGGTGAGGCACGAGCCGCGGGATGCAGTCGTCGGCGGACTCACCTTCAAGGAGGTCCTCAGCGTGACGCGGTTCGAAGCCGGGATCGCCGACAACGTCATCCCCGCTCTCGCCGTCGCGACGGTGAGCTTCCGGTACGCGCCTGATCGCACGCCCGCGAGCGCCCGTTCCTACCTCGAGGAGCTTGTCGGCGATCGGGCAGAGATCGAGCTAACCGGTGATTCACCGCCCGGAGAAGTCGTCGTCGCAAACCCGCTGGTCGAGGCGCTCGTCAGCGCAGGCGCACGTGGGATCGAGCCGAAGCAGGCTTGGACGAATGTCGCCGACTTCACCGCCCGCGGCGTCGATGCCGTCAACTTCGGTCCCGGCCACACCGAACGCGCGCATCGCCGAGACGAGCTCGTGGAGATCGCGGCGCTCGTTCATGCCTACGAGACGCTCCGGCGATTCCTGACAGGCACGATGGGAGAGGATGGCATGTAATGGAGGAGCTTTCGCGACGCATTGGCGAACTGTGGGAGAGCGGCGAGCTCGACTCCGAGGTGATCGAGAAGGCAGTGGCGCTCCTCGACCGCGGCGAGGCACGCGTCGCCGAGAAGCGCAACGGCGAGTGGGCGGTCAACGAGTGGGCGAAGAAGGCGATCCTCCTCTATTTCCGCCTGCGCAAGGTGGAGCCGATGGACATCGGCGGTCTCCACTTTCTCGACAAGATTCCGGTCAAGCACGACTACGCAAAGCACGGCGTTCGCGTCGTTCCGCCAGGAGTTGCACGCTACGGCTCCTTCCTGTCCGAGGGCGTCATCCTCATGCCCGGTTTCGTGAACATCGGCGCCTGGGTCGGGCCGAGGACGATGGTCGACACGTGGGCGACGGTAGGGTCGTGCGCCCAGATCGGCGCGGACGTGCATCTCTCCGGTGGCGTGGGTATCGGTGGCGTGCTCGAGCCGCCTCAGGCGCGTCCGGTGATCGTCGAAGACGGCGCCTTTCTGGGCTCGCGAGCAGTGGTCGTCGAGGGAGTTGTCGTCGGCGAGCAGGCAGTCATAGCGCCGAACGTCGTCCTCTCCGCGTCCATTCCCATCATCGACGTCACCGGCGCAAAGCCGGTGGAGCACCGCGGATACGTGCCGCCGCGCTCGGTGGTCCTCCCCGGATCGCGTCCGAAGGAGTACCCCGCCGGGCGGTACGAGCTTCCCTGCGCGTTGATCGTAGGCGAGCGGAGCGCGTCGACGGACCTGAAGACGTCGCTCAACGATGTCCTACGGGAGTTCGAGATCGCGACATGAGCGGGGTCGCCGAGATAGCCCTCTTTACAGATGACGTCGAGGCGGCGAAGGCGTTCTACGGCGATCTCCCCTCGGCCGAGCCGGAGGCCGAGTGGCCAAACGGAGCGATCTTCGCCGTGGGCTCCGCGAAGCTCCTCGTCCACGGACGCGGAACTGCGATCGAAAACGGCCCTCCGAACGAGGATCACTTCGCCCTCTCCGTGAGCGATCTCGAAGGCTCGTGTCACGAGCTGCGCGCGCGAGGATTCGCGCTTCTCGTCGAGCCGCGCGGCTACCCGTTGGGGCGCTCGGCGTATCTGCGTGATCCCGACGGCCGCTTGGTCGAGTTCAGCCAGGCGTAGTCAGAGCTCCGAACAACAATCAACAACCACGTCGCGACGCGGCCCTGGCTGTTCTCGATGCTCTTAAACGGTTTCGCCGCGGAAGATCTCGACAACCGGGCCGCTGACGATTGCTCGCCCCTCCCGGATGTCCACGTCGAGCGTGCCTCCCGGCAGATGCACGCGGAGCGGGCTCCGGCACCACCCGTGAACGACGGCTGCGGCCGCGGCGGCTGCCGCGCTCGACCCCGACGAGCGGGTCTCCCCCGCTCCCCGCTCCCACACCGCGACCGTCAGGTCTGTCGGCCCGTCGGGGCGCACGAGCTGCACGTTGGTGCGTCCTGGGAAGCGCTCATGATTTTCGATCAGCGGCCCGATCCGGAGAAGCTCCTCGCGCGTTGGCTCACGGCGGACGACCGCGTGAGGATTCCCTACGGACACGGGAGTCACCTCGAGACGCTCACCGTCGATCTCGAGCGCTTCGGGCTTTCCCACGTCGACGTCCCCCAAATCGACCTCGACCTCGTCGTCTCCGACACGCGCAGGCACCGTTCGTCCGCCGACGTGGAGACGCGGAAACGCGACGCCGCTGCGACGGGCGAGCCACATGGCGGCGATGCGCGCTCCGTTTCCGGAGATCTCGGCAGACGACCCGTCGGGGTTCCACACGATGAGATCGGCCTCGGCCCCGCGGAGGTCGGCGATTTCGAGCACTCCATCGGCGCCGACACCCTCATGCGGGTCGCAGAGCCTGCGAGCCTCGTCTGGCCCGAACGGACCCTCGAGGTCCGCGCGTTCGACGAGCAGATAGGTGTTACCGAGCGCCTGCCACTTCGAGAATCGCATCCGCCACCTCGGTCGGGGTCCGGTCTCCGTCGATCATGACGATGCCCGGAATCCGGCGCATCCACTTCCTCTGATACGCGGCATAGCGGCGCGTTCTGACCACGATGCGTTCGAAGGCCTCTTCCGGCGAAAGCGCGGCTATGTCGGCTAGACCCAAGGCCTTTTCGGCGACACGCGACACGTGCCCAGCTCGAGCCCTGCGCACTTCCTCTACGACGCCGCGACGGAACATGTCCTGCGTTCGCGTACGGATTCTCGCCTCGAGCACCCCCCGCGACAGCTCAAGGCCGACGACGAGGGTTGGGCGCCGCACCTCCTCCGACCACAGGCGATCCTGCTCGGGAACGAGCGAGCCTCCTGACTCGGCGAGCTCGAGTGCGCGAACGACGCGGCGTCGGTCGTTTGGGTGGACGACGTTTGCGGCAGGAGCGTCGAGCTTTGCCAGGCGAGCATACGTCGCGGCGGGATCAGAGTCGTAGGACGCTTCGACCCGCGCGCGTGTCTCGGCCGGCGAGGGACCTGGCACGCCCAGGTCCACGAGCGCCGCCCGAAAGTACAAACCCGTTCCACCCGTCACCACAGCGATGCCCTTGGCTTGGACGAGCTCGTCCACCGCTCCGTGCGCGAGCACCGCGTATGAGCCGACGGACATCTCGTTGGAGAGATCGGTGATCGCGACGAGCCGAGTCGGACTCTGTGGCTGGTTCGTGAGAATGGGGAGCCCGCGGTAGACCTGCAAGGCGTCGGCCGAGACGACCTCGGTGCCAAGTCGAGTTGCGAGCGCCTCGGAGACCGCCGACTTGCCGGATGCAGTCGGTCCGAACACCGCGATCACATCGGGCAAAGAGGTCACTTCCCGTGGGGCACCCCAGCCCACCACCCGCTGCGAGCGTAACGGTCCCAAGCGCACCTATGGGTCACAAACGTGCCGGAACTGTGAAATCTCAGGCCGCGACGAGAGCGAGCTCGCGGCCGCGGAGCGTCGTGGACGTGGACTCCTCGACGAGGACGTCTACAAAGTTCCCAGGGTGAGTCCCCCCTGTGAAGTTGACGGTGGTGTTCCTGCGCGTCCGGCCACGCAGGAGCGACGCATCGGTTCGGCTCGGGCCCTCGACGAGAACCTCCTCCACTCGTCCGATCCGCTCCGCGTTCCGCTCGCCGGCTATCCGCTGAACCGTGTCGACGAGACGCTCGAGCCGCTCATGCTTGACGTCGTCGGGCACTTGGTCGGGCAGTGACGCGGCCTCGGTCCCGGCTCGCGGAGAGAAGATGAACGTGAAAGCGCTTTCGTAGCGAACCTCCTCGACGACCGCGAGAGTGGCCTCGAAGTCATCAGCGGTCTCACCGGGGAAGCCGACGATCAGGTCGGTGCCGAGCGCAACATCCGGAATCGCTGCGCGCAGGGTGTCGACAAGGCGAAGGTAACGCTCGCGATCGTACGTCCGTCGCATGCGCTTGAGAATTCGAGACGAGCCCGATTGGAGCGGGAGGTGAACCTGCTCGCAGACCGACGCGCATTCCGCGAGCGCGGCGATCACCGGCTCGCGAAAGTCCTTCGGGTGGGGGCTCGTAAAGCGGATACGGCTGATGCCGGCGACCGCGTCGCACCCACGCAGGAGCTCGCCGAACTCCGTGCGAAGCGCCGGGGCGAGGTCCCGTCCCCAGGAGTTGACGTTCTGGCCTAGGAGAGTGATCTCCCTTACTCCCTCACGCGCGAGCGCCGTCACCTCCGCGACGATCTCACCCGGCCGGCGGCTTTGCTCACGCCCGCGGACAGCGGGCACGATGCAATACGCACACTTGGAGTTGCAGCCCATCGAAACCTGCACCCAGGCCTGGAATCGCCGCTCCTGGTGCCTGGGCAGGTCAGCGGCGAAGTGCTCGTGGGCACCGAACTTCCCACGTGGCACGGCGTGGCCGCCGACGGCGATCCATTCGCCCAGGTGCGGGATCGAGCCGGGGCCGAATGCCACATCCACGAAGGGATATCGCGCGAAGATCGTCTCGCGCTGCGCCTCCGCGTAGCAGCCGCCGACCGCGACCACCAGGTCGGGCCGCTCACGCTTGCGCGCAGCGGCATTCCCGAGATGCGCCGCGAGACGCGAGTCCGGCTTCTCGCGGACGGTGCAGGTGTTGAAGACGATGACGTCGGCCGTCTCTGGAGAGATCGCCTCGCCGAGACCGAGAGACTCGAGCATGCCTTTGATCCGCTCGGAGTCGTGGGCGTTCATCTGGCAACCGAAGGTGGTGACGTAGTAGCGTCTAGACATATGAAAGGGACA
>JACDCN010000110.1 GCA_013817555.1 Actinomycetota bacterium | reverse complement strand
ATGCTCTTCGCGCTCGGCTTCGTGACGATGTTCGTGATCGGCGGTCTCTCGGGGATCTATCTCGGGGCGGTTCCGATCACGATTCACGCGTCGGACACGTACTTCATCGTCGCGCACATTCACTACGTGCTCTTCGGGGGCTCGGTCTTCACGATCTTTGCCGGGGTCTACTACTGGTTCCCGAAGATGACCGGACGGATGTACGACGAGCGCCTCGGGAAGCTCCACTTCTGGATGACCTTCGTCGGCTTCAACGCGACGTTCTTCCCCATGCACTACGTCGGTCTCAGGGGGATGCCGCGCCGCGTCTCCGACTACGCCGAGGCCTTCGGCAGCATCAACTTCGCCATCACCATCGCCTCGTTCCTGCTCGGCATCTCGTTCATCGTCTTCGTCTACAACATTGTGATCAGTTGGACTCGCGGCCCGGTCGCCGATGCGAATCCGTGGCGTGCGCTGACGCTCGAGTGGCAGGTGTCTTCGCCCCCGCCCATCTTCAACTTCGACGAGATTCCTCAGGTCGTCGCCGGGCCATACGAGTACGGCGTGCCCGGCGCCCGACATGCGGTGATGAGCCCGGCCAAGGAGTCGCAGGAGGTGGCGGAGGAGGTGCATGCGTGACGCCGACAACCGCTCAGCTCCTCGTCGTTGCCAACGAGACGCTCGCCGGCGGTGAGCTCGTGGCTGCGGTAAAGCGGCGAGCGGAGCAGGGATCGGTGCGAGTGATCGTGGTTGCGCCCGTGACGCAGCCGAGGGCGGGGTACGTCGTCTACCGCGACTCGCGGCGAGCCGCGGCCGGTCGTCGTCTCGACCGGACGGTGAGCGCGCTCCGCGAGGCCGGGATTCCGGCGCACGGCGCCGTGTTCGACGACGACCCAGTGGCCGCGGTCAAGGACCTGCTCGCCTCCGAGGACATCGACGAGATCGTCGTCTCGACCCATCCCGAGACGAGATCGGGATGGCTGCGCAAGAACCTGCTCGAGGAGATTCGAAAGGCGGCGGGTGGCAGGCCGGTCGAGCATGTCGTCAGCGACTCCTCCAGTCAGACCGGCGCCAACGTCCTCGTCGTGGCTAACGAGACTGTCCTCGGCGAGCCGCTTCTCGAGCGCGTCCGGGCTCGCGCGAAGGAGGGAAGCGCAAGCTTCCTGATCGTCGCGCCTCAGAGTGACCCGATGCGCACCCAGCATCCAGAGGCCGAGCAACGTCTGCGGGCGGCGCTCTCCGAGCTTCGCGCAGAGGGCATCGACATCCACGGCCAGATCGCGCATCCAGACCCGTTTACGGCCACGATGCAGGCCATTCGCGACGAGCGGACGGACGAGATCATCGTCTCGACATTCTCCGGCGCGCGCTCGGGTTGGCTCCGCCGCGATCTCGTTGGACGCCTTCGTGCTGAGAGCGGCCTCCCTGTCGAGCACGTCATCGTGGAGCCCGCGGCGGTAGAGGTCACGGCATGACGAGCCACGCGGAAGTCGTCCACGACCACCACGGCCCGCCCGAGGCCAACCAGAGCTCCCGCATCGACGCACGCCTGCTCGGGATGCTGCTCTTCATCGCCTCCGAGGCGATGCTGTTCGGCTCGTTCTTCACGGCCTACTTCTTCGTGCGCGTCGTGAACCCCGGCGCGCCTTCCGAATGGCCGCCGGAGCCGTATCACTTCCCCGTCTTCGTGGCCGGAGTGAACACGGCCATCCTCGTCACGTCGAGCTTCACGATGCACTGGGCGCTGCAGTCGATCAAGCGCGGCAATCGGAAGGCGTTCCTCGCCGGGATGGTGCTGACGTTCACGATGGGCCTTGCCTTCCTATTCACGCAGGCGGTCGAGTACCTGAACGTCGGCTTCAACACCGGGGACGGAGCGTTCGCCTCGGTCTTCTTCGGGCTCACCGGGCTACACGGCGCCCATGTCTTCGTCGGTCTGACCCTGCTCGGGATGGTCATCGTTCGCGGCTTCCGCGGACATTTCACGCCCGAGCACCACCTCGGCGTCGAGCTGCCGGGGATCTACTGGCACTTCGTCGACGTGATGTGGATCGTGGTCTACTCCGTCGTCTATCTCATCTGAGAACTAGGTGGAAAGCCCCTTTCGCACTGAGGACGCGGCGTTCCGCTTCCTCCTGATGTCGATCGGCGCGTTCGCGCTAATCGTAGGGGCGTCGTGGATCAACCCGTGGCTCGGCCTCCTCGCCTTCCTCGCGCTCTCGGCCGCCGCGGTCTGGGCCTACACGCGCCAGCGCGGGCCGAGCCCGCCGAAAGAGCACATCGAGCACTTCGGCCCTTCCGACGAGAAGCGAGTGCTGGTCGTCGCGAACGAGACCGTCGGGGGCGACGAGCTCATGGAGGCGATCGGCGAGCTCGCGCTGGCGGGAAAGTCGCTCTTCTACGTCGTCTGTCCGGCATTGAACTCGCGGCTCAAGACCTGGACGTCGGATGAGGATCCAGCGCGGAAGGCAGCGCAGGGCCGTCTTCGCGCGACGATAGAGCGCCTCTCTTCGATAGGTATCGAGGCGCAGGGCGACATAGGCGACGTCGATCCGCTCGTCGCGGTCGAGGATGCCGTGCGGCTGTTTCGACCCAACGAGCTGATCGTGTCCACGCATCCCGAGGGGCGGTCGAACTGGCTCGAGCGGGGTGTCGTCAGTGCGCTACGCGAGCGCTACGACGTCCCGGTCATGCACGTCGTCGTCGACCTGGACGGGTGACCGCCAACTGCGTTTCATCTACCGGCTGCCGAGGAGACGTACTCGGCCACTGCCTCGATCTGTGCGGCGTCCAGCGAGTTCTTGAATGAGGGCATCACGCCCTGACCGTTCGTCACGCGCTCGGTGGCGAGCGCTTTCGATGGCTTTGACTGATCGAGGTTGGGCCCGATCGTTCCGCTGGTGTCCGCAGCGGCCAGCACATGGCACTGGGCGCAGTTGGCGGTGAAAATCGACTTCCCGTCGGTAGGCGCCGGCTGTTCCGGGGGCGCAGTGCCGGTTCCGGCGACCGCTGCGACGTAGACGGCGATGTCGCTCACGGCTCGGTCCTGGTCGCGGACGCAAAAGACGCCTCCCTCGACTTCCTCGCACTCCGGCAGCGTCTCGTGGACCCCGGGCATTCCCGGCGTACCGGTCGACGTTTCCTCGATGGGAAAGCGAATCTGAGCGGCGACGACCTGGGTGAAGGTCTCTGACGTCATGCCGTCCACGCGCGCCTGGGCGAAGGCGTCGTCGAGATTTGGCCCGATAATTCCCCTCGTGCCCGCATCGGCGAGGGTGTGACAGGCGCCGCAGTTCGCGTCGAGGAAGAGCTGCTTGCCGGCTCCTTGACTGCCCTCGTCCGTGTACCCGCCGGTACCGCAGCCCCCGAGGACAAAGATCACTATCGCCGCGCAGACCGAGCTCGAAAAGGCGGCGCCCCTCACTGAGGGCGAGTCTAACCCGTAGCGCTGGTTGCAGCGCGCAGCTGCTTCAAGCGCCGTTTGACGTCGACCGCATTCGGGTCGTCGGGCTCGAGGACGAGGAACTTCTCGTATGCGGCGATCGCCGTGGTAGCGTCGCTCGCCGACTCGGCGGTCTGGGCGAGCTCGAGCTGATAGAGGGCGTTGCGCGGTTCGGTCGCAGCACGGCGTCTGTATGCATCGACCGCCTGGGATGCCGCTTGCTGGGCGATACCGAGCTCCGCTTGGACGATCCCCGAGAGCTGACTATTGACCGCGCTAGAGATGGGATCAGGCTCGAGCGCGCTGCCGCCGAACTGTGTGATCGAGGCGATGGTCGCGCCAGGCGCCAGGTAGGCGGCGCGAGCGTTGGCCACTTGCGCGCGCTGCTGTGCCTCCTCGAGCTTGACGAGGTAGAGGCTTGCGAGGTCGACGAGAGCGGGGGCGTTCTTCGGCTTGAGGGCGACGAAACTCTCGAGGGCCTCGATCGCATCGTCCGTGTTTCCCTCGGCCTGGTGCGCCGTCGCAAGATCGCGGAACGCGGCTGCATCACGAGGGTTTTCCGAAACGCGTTTCTCCGCGTCGTCGATAGACGGCACGCCCGAGCTGCCGGCGCCGCCGCGGAAGACGTCACCGATGCCGACGCCGCCGGCGCCGACACCGAAGCCTACGAAGCCGAGCCCGAAAACGAGTGCGAGGAACAGGAACATCCACTTCGCGTTCCGGCGCAGCTTGGGGAAGAACATGTCGTCCTCGATCACGACGGCCTGTCGGCGTGCAGGAGGAGCCGGCCGCGCGCGCTCCGCGCGACGTCGATCAGCTCGAGCCATGTCTTCCCTCCCTTCTCGTAGCGGGTTTTGCCGGAGACGAGCGTAGCGACGACGTACTCGGGCGAGCCTCCGAGAACTGTCGCCGTAACGGGATCTTCCCACGGCAGATGGGGTGTTGCGGCGAGCGAGAGAACGGTGAGATCCGCCCACTTCCCAGTCGCAATGGATCCGATCTCGGTGTCGAGTCCGAGAGCGCGCGCCCCACCGAGGGTCGCGAGCTCGAGGGCATCCGCGGCAGAGAGCGCATCCGGGCGCCGCTCACGAGCTCGCGCGCCGATGATCGCGGCGCGCATCTCGTCGAACATGTCGAACGACGGAGTCGACGCCGGGCTGTCGGTCGCGATGCAGACGCGCACTCCGGCCTCACGGAGAGCGCTGAGCGGAGCCACGCCGCAGCCGAGAAACCCGTTGGAGCGAGGGCAATGCGCGACCGCGACGTCGTTGGCCGCCAGGAGCTCGATCTCTTCCGCGTCCGCCTGCACGCAGTGAGCCGCGAGCACGTGTGGGCGGAGCAGGTCTGCGTCGGCGAGCGCACGGATACCGGTCGTTCCGAGGGGAGGCACGAGCATCTCTGCGAACTCCTGCCAGGTTCCTCCTCCGGTTCGGAGGTAATCGTTCTCTGCCTGGCTCTCCGCCAAGTGCGTTGCGATGGGAAGGCCGAGCTCGGCGCACGCGCGATACAGGTCGAGCGTGCATGTATAGGGCGCATGCGGTGAGATTCCGAGCAGCACGCGATCCGACAGCGACCCGGCGATGCGCTCGCGCGTCGGCTCGAACCGGTCTCGAAGAGCGGACTCATCCCTTCCGAAGACCTCGAGAAAGACGATCGCGCTGAGCCCGAGCTCGGCACATGCGGTCGCGGCGGCCCCACTGAAGCTGCAGTCTCCGACCGTGGTGATGCCGGAACGCAGGCATTCGAGCGCCCCGAGGCGCGAGATCGCCTCCATCTCGTCGAAGCCGATTCGCGCCTTTCGCTCCACGTGCAGGGCGATCCAGAGCCCGAACGAAAGTCCGTCTCCGAAACCTGCATACGCGGCGTACTCGAGGTGCGTATGAGCGTTGACGAAACCGGGGAGAATGACCGCGTCCGGGAAGTGCTCGCCCGCTCCGAGTTCGCTGGCCAGCCCGACGCTCACGATCCGCCCGTCGTCGCCGATCGCCACGGCGCCGTCGCGGATCGGCGGGCTCTCGACGGGTACAACCCAGTCCGCGGAGAGGACTCTCACGTGATCTCGGGCTCCGCGAGCTCCTCCTCCCAGGACTCAGCCGGCCATCTTCGCTCCATCAGTACCGCGGCCCAGATCGAGAGCTCGAACAGGAGCAGGAGGGGGATGATCTCGAACGCCAGGGATACCGGGTCGACGGTCGGGAGCAGCGCGGCGAACACGAGCATGATCACGAACGCGATCTTGCGGTTCTGGCGCAGTCGCGTCGACGTCAAGATGCGCAGGCGCACGAGCGCGAGCACGAAGATCGGCATCAGGAACGCCAACCCGCCTCCGAGGAGAGTCATGGCTACGAAGGTGTAGTAGTAGCTCGCACGGATCTGGATGTCGTAGAGCTCGTCGTCGTAGTTCGTCAGGAAGGTGAGCGCGCGCGGAAGCACGACGTAGTAGATGAAGACGACGCCCGCGGCGAAGAGCGCAGTCGCCAGGACGACGAAGAGCAAGGCGATGCGCTCGAAGTTCGGGGCGACAGCGGGGGCGAAGAACGCCCAGACCTGCCACAGCAGCACCGGCAGGACGAGCGCGATCGCAGCGATGACGCTCACCTTCACGGAAGTCGTGAATGGCTCGGTGACGCCGAAGGTGACGAGATTCTTGTCGTCGGGGAGTGGCCCGGTCAGCCACACGATGATGTCCTCGTGGAATGCGAAGGCGATGGCGAACGCCGGGACGATCGCGAACAGGCAGAGGATCAGCCGGCTGCGGAGCTCGTCCAGATGCTCGACGAGCGTGGCCTCCTCACCGTGAGTGAGGCGGCGCGGAAGCCACCGACGCCACTGGGGCATGCGCCGCTCGCTACGAGACGCGTTCCCGCTCGGTCTCCTCGGCAGGAATGCCGTGAGGCTCTGCGGGTGTGGCGGGATCCGACGAAGCGGCGGGAAGCTCTGCAGGCGGGTGAATCGTCTCCCTATCGTCCCTGTCGTCCAGGCCGGAGACGGAGTCCTTGAACTCGCGCATCCCCTTTCCGAGCGACCGACCCATCTCGGGCAGACGCTTCGCCCCGAAGACGAGCAGCAACACGAGCAAAATAAGAACCAGCTCCCACCAGGCGAAAGGCATCGACTCAAGATACCACCCGCACGCTTGGTCGAAACCTCGCTCCTGAGATCGTGCAGGTTTAGCGATGGAGAAGTGGGGGCACCAGCTACTTCGGTGAGGTTGGCCCACGTCGTCCGAGAGGAGCGATAGATGAGTTCAGCTTCATTGCTCGAACAGTTCGACCGCGACGGAGCCGTTGCCGAGACGGGTGCCGAGGCGCTCGAAGGTCTCGACTCCCGCGGCGGCTTTCTCCGCAAGATCGGAGTCGGAGCTGGCGCGTTGCTGGGGGCAGGTGCGTTCGCGGGTGCGTTCCCCCGCATCGCCAACGCCCAGATTCCGGCGAGTGACATCGCGATCCTCAACTTCGCGTTGACGCTCGAGTACCTCGAGGCCGAGTTTTACGCCGAGGCCGTAGCGCAGAACAAGGTCGGCGGGGGCGCGACGCGTCGTTTCGCCCTGGTCGTGGC
>JACDCN010000109.1 GCA_013817555.1 Actinomycetota bacterium | reverse complement strand
CCCGACCTCACCTTGCGAGGGTGCCACTCGAGCAGCAGGGCGGTGCTAGGTTCGCAGGGTGCCGTCGGACGGCCGTCCCGTGCCTCGTGTTCGCGACGGCGTTCGCGCGGCGCTCCCGCTAATCCTCGGTCCTTTGCTCTTCGGGCTCTCCTTCGGGGTGCTCGCCGAGGCGGCCGGAATGAGTGCCCTAGCGGCGGTCGTGATGTCTGCGACGACCTTCGCGGGCTCGGCGCAGTTCGCGGCCATCTCCGTGCTGGAGGACGGTGGCACCGTGCTCGCGGCGGTCGTGTCAGCGGTCTTGCTCAACGCCCGCTACATCGGCCAGAGCATCGCGGCGGCATCGATCTTTCCCGGGAGCAGGCCGCGAAGGTTCGTCGAGTCCCAGTTGATCGTGGACGAGTCGTGGGCTCTCTCCGGGAGGTCGGGACGATTCGAGTGGCCGATCCTCGTCGGCGCTGGTCTCCTCCTCTACGTGCTTTGGGTCTCGAGCACCGCGATCGGATCCGTCGTCGGCAGCGCCCTCGGCGATCCCAACGATCTGGGGCTCGACGCCGCGTTCGCCGCGCTCTTCCTCGCGCTCGCGAGGCCGTACCTGCGGGAACGAAAGGCCGTCGCGGCCGCGCTGATCGCCGTCGCCATCACACTGGTCCTGATTCCCGTCGCGCCCGCGGGCGCTCCGCTCGTCGCGGCCTCGGCAGCGTGCCTGCTCGGTCTGCGCAGATGAGCGATGTCTGGATCGTCGTGCTGGCGGTCGCAGCGCTCACGATGATGTTCAAGGCGGCGGGACCGGTGTTCCTCGGCAGGCGCCGGCTTCCTAGGAGGGCTCAGTCCATCGTCGACCTCGTAGCCCCGGTGATGCTGACGGCGCTCGTCGTCACGCAAGCGGTCGGCGGTGACGAAGAGATCGTCGTGGACGCGCGCATTCCCGGGGTCGCTGCCGCAGCGATCGCGATCTGGCGCGGAGCGCCGATCGTCGTGGCGATGTTCGTCGCCGCGCTGGTGACCGCGTTCGTACGGCTCGCGGCTTAGAGTCGCTCTGGCCGACGCCAGAAGACAGCCGCTGCGCCGATGGCCTCGGCGACGAGGCTGAGCACCGCGATCAGGAGAAGCCACAGTCGGAAGTGCCGCATGCTCTCCAAGATCGGCCGCCGGCGACCCGATCTTGAGTGTCGAGCGTGTCCGAGGCGCCGCAAGAGCACACTCGAATATCGCCCAAAACCGCCGGAAATAAACACCTTCGAACAGCCTCGCACTCATCACGCACCGTCGGCGGGCGTCGTTGTGTTAGAGGTTCTATGTCGGCGGGCGAAGGACCGCGAACGGGTCGGTGACCTCGAGGTGGCTCGTTCGGAATCGAAAGACCTCCGCTGGCCGCCCGCCCGCCGGCCCGTGCGTCCGTCGTCCACCCGTCGTCTCGATCGCGCCGCGACGAAGCAGCACTCGCTTGAGGTTCGTCGCAGAGACGTCATACCCGAGCGCCGCGGTGTAGATGTCGCGTAGCTCCGCAAGTGTGAACGTCTTCGGAGCGAGGGCGAAGCCGACGTTCGAATAGGAGAGCTTGCCGCGAAGGCGCTCGCGTCCGGCGAGAACGATCGCGCCGTGGTCGAACGCCGTCGCCGGCAAGGCGTCCACTGGGTGCCAGCGCGTGTCCGCGGGCACGCGCGGATCGATGCCGAGGGGGACGAGGCCGACATAAGCGGTGGCGAGCTCCCAATGCTCCGGGTGGCGTGACGGGTGGCTCCAGGTGCCGAGCTGCTCGAGGTGTGCGACCTCGCGCACGTCGACCTTCGCAGCGAGGTGTCGCAGGATCGACGCTTCGAGCGTCTCGCCGACACCGAGGGAGCCACCGGGTAACGACCAGTCGCCCTGAAACGGATCGCGAGCTCGTTCCCAGAGAAGAACCTGTAGCTCGTTCTCTCGCACCTGGAACACGGTGGCGAGCGCAGAGTGGGCGGGGGCTGTGTGTGCGCTGGTAGACTCGGCCATGAGGTTATTGACTCAGAGGCGAAAACTAGCATGAGCGCCATTAATGGAACAAGACACAGCCAAGACGTCGACCTCCTAGTCGTCGGCGCGGGCGTCGCCGGGCTCTATGCAGCTCTCTGCGCCGCCTCGGAAGGGCAGGTCCGCGTGCTCGCGAAAGGGCCGCTGCGCTCGTCCACGAGCTCCTTGGCGCAGGGCGGGATCGCGGCTGCGCTCGGCGACGACGACACACCGGCTCTCCATGCCGAGGACACGCTGCGCACAGGTCGCGGCCTCTCTCGGCCAACGGCCGTAGGCGCGCTCACTCAAGAGGCGCCCGCCCGTATTCGCGACCTCGTCGAGCTCGGTGTCGAGTTCGATGACGACCTTGGGCTCGAAGGTGGCCACAGCCGGAGGCGTGTCGTCCATGCCGGCGGCGCTGCGACCGGCGATCGCGTCGCACGCAGACTGGTGGAGCGGGTGCTCGCGCACCCCAACATCGAGGTTGCCGAGGGCGAGCGGATGCAGAGCTTGTGGCGGTCGCAGGACCGATGCATCGGCGTCGTGACGGATCGCCGCGCCATCCGTGCCCGCGCGACGCTGCTCGCGACCGGCGGGGCCGCCGCGCTCTGGAGCCGGACGACGAACCCGCCGGGTGCCCTCGGCGACGGAGTGATCGCGGCGTACCGCGCGGGCGCCTCTGTCGCGGATCTCGAGTTCGTCCAGTTCCACCCGACGACGCTCGTCGACTCGACGCTGCTTCTGTCAGAGGCGCTTCGCGGAGAGGGCGCGATTCTTCTCGACGAGTTCGGCGAGCGCTTCACCGATGAGCTCGCGCCTCGCGACGTCGTCGCCCGTGACATCGCGGCCCGCGGGACCGTGCTTCTCGACCTACGCGAGATCGACCGCGCACGCTTCCCGAGCCTGATGGGGAGCCTCATGGAGCGGGGCTACGACCCGGCCGAGACGCCGATCCCGGTCGCGCCGGCTGCGCACTACACGGTCGGCGGGATCGTGACCGACCTCGACGCGCGGAGCGAGCTTCCCGGCCTCTACGCCGCCGGCGAATGTGCTGCGACGGGTGTCCACGGCGCGAACCGGTTGGCCTCGAACTCGCTTCTCGAGTGCCTCGTGTTCGGCCGCCGGGCAGCGCTTGCCGCCTTGGGCGAACCCCGTCTTTCGAGACATGGCCACGACGTCGCTCCGGAGCCATGTCCAGGGTCTGACCCTGGCCACGTCCTGGGCGGACAGGTGGACGAAGTGGTGCGAACTGCGCTTTGGCGGGACTGCGGGCTGATCCGAGACGCCGCGGGGCTCGAGCGGCTGCAGGCCTCGTCGCACCTTCTCACGCGGCTCGTCGCCGAGAGCGCTCTCCTCCGGGAGGAGAGCCGGGGGTCTCACTTCCGGGCGGACTTCCCTGTGGAAAATCTGTCACTGGAGCGTCACATCGTGCTTCGTCTTGGTCACGAGCCCGCGCTGGAGACATGGCTGTAACCGCCGATACCCTGGATCGGGTCGTTACCGCTGCCCTCGCCGAGGACGTAGGCGCCGGTGACGTAACCACCCAGGCGACCGTCGCTGCGGACGCCATGGGCACGGCCGAGCTCCTCCTGAAGGAGTCCGGGGTGGTCAGCGGGCTGGACGCAGCGGAAGCCGTGTTCCTCGCTCTCGATCCGGACGTCCGGTTCGAGGCCCTGGTCGAGGACGGGACTTTCGTCGAGCACATGACCGTGGTCGCTGTCATCTCAGGCCCGCTGCGCGCGATCCTCACTGGCGAGCGGGTGGCGTTGAACTTCCTCGGCAGGCTCTCGGGGATCGCGACGCTCACTCGAAGCTACGTCGATGCCGTCGCAGGCACCGACGTCGCGATCCTCGACACGCGCAAGACCACACCAGGGCTTCGCCTGCTCGAAAAGCATGCGGTCGCCAGCGGCGGCGGGAGAAACCACCGCTTCGGGCTCGACGATGCGGTGCTCGTCAAGGACAACCACCTTGCTGCAGCCGGCTCCGTTCGCGCTGCGGTCGAGCGGCTGCGCGCGACGACCGATCTCCCGATCGAGGTCGAATGCGATACGCGCGCTCAGGTCTCCGAGGCGCTAGAGGCGAAGGTCGACGCGATCCTCCTCGACAACATGACCCCGGACGAGCTCGTCGCGGCCGTCGCTCACGTGCAAGGCCGTGCGCGGCTCGAGGCGTCAGGCGGCGTCACGCTCGACAACGTCCGCGCGATCGCCGAGACCGGCGTCGACGAGATCTCGATCGGCGCTCTCACGCATTCCGCCCGTTCACTCGACGTCTCATTGGAGTTGACATGACCACAGCCGAGATCACCACCATGCACGAGGAGATCCGCGAGCTCGCCCGCGCGCGAGACGCGGTGATCCTCGCCCACAACTATCAGGTGCCAGAGGTGCAGGACGTCGCCGACTTCGTCGGGGACTCGCTCGGTCTCTCTCATGAGGCCGCACGCACCGACGCCGAGGCGATCGCGTTCTGCGGCGTCCACTTCATGGCCGAGACCGCGGCGATCCTCTGCCCGGAGAAGACCGTCCTCATTCCCGATCTGGATGCGGGCTGCTCGCTCGCCGCGTCGATCACTGCGGACCAGCTCCGCACGTGGAAGGCGGAGAACCCGGGAGCGGTCGTCGTCTCGTACGTGAACACGACGGCCGAGGTGAAGGCCGAGAGCGACTACTGCTGCACGTCCGGAAACGCGAAGGCGATCATCGAATCGATTCCCGAGGACACTGAGATCCTCTTCCTACCGGACATGTACCTCGGGCTCTGGCTCGAGAAGGTCACCGGCCGCACGCTCCGCATCTGGATGGGCGAATGCCACGTGCACGCCGGCATCCGCCCGGCCGACATCCAGCGCTGGCAGGACGAAGCTCCGGATGCCGAGCTCCTCGTCCATCCCGAGTGCGGCTGCGCGAGCCAGTGCATGGCGTTCGGCAACGGCAAGACGCACATCCTCTCGACCGAGGGGATGATCAAGTTCGCGCGGAAGTCGCCGAAGGAGCGGTTCCTGGTCGCGACCGAGACCGGGATCATCCACCGCCTGAACAAGGAGGCGCCGGAAAAGCGCTTCGAAGCCGTCTCCGAGAAGGCGATCTGCCGCTATATGAAGATGATCACACTCGAGAAGCTGCGCGACTCGCTGCGCGACTGGAAATACGTCGTGACGGTGCCGCCGGAGGTCGCAGAGCGTGCTCGCGGCGCGATCGATCGCATGGTCGCGATCGTCTAGCGTCAGGCTCGACGAGCCGGGTCAACTCGTTTAGCTCCCTGCCGAACGGCGTTGTGATGTTCTTCGAGGGAAGGGGAGAGAGATGAGTTCGTCTCGACGGATGCTTGCCGCGGCAGCCGCAGTTCTCGCACTCGCGCTTCCGCTGACCGCCGTCGCGAGTCACGGCTCGGCCGACGACGCGAGTCCGAACATGCTCCACGTCGCCAACCTGCCGCCGCCGGCAGAGTTTCTCGCTTGCGACCGAGGGCCGACGTGCTTTAACTCGGATCTCGCGTTCTGGGGAGGGGGCGGGCTGCGTGGCGGGTTCACGCAGATCCTCGCGCAGGGGAACTACGAGGGATTCCGCCTCGTGGACATCTCCGATCCGGCGAACCCGACGCAGATCTCGGTCCTCGAGTGCCGTGGGAACCAAGGCGACGTGTCCTTCTACCAGGCGAAGAGCCGCCTGCTCCTGATCCAGTCCATAGAGGAGCCCGTCACGACGGCGGCGTGCGCAACAGCCGTTGACACTCCGGTCGTTTCCGGAACGAACCCGGCCACCCTTGTCCCGAGCACGTTTCGCCAGAAGGGGTTCGAAGGGTTGCGCATCTTCGACGTCAGCGATCCGCGGAGCCCGGCCCACATCGCCTCCGTGAACACCGCGTGCGGCTCCCATACGCACACGACGATCACGGACGCACGGAACCAGAGGGCGATTGTGTACGTGTCCTCGTATCCCAGCGGGTTGCGGGTCACGCGTCTGGAGGATCTCGCCCTGCCAGGGCGGAACTGCGTGCCGGATCACAACAAGATCTCGATCGTCGAGATCCCGGACGCCGACCCCGCGAGCGCCAGAGTCCTCAAGGAGCAGCCGCTCCATGCGGACACCGCGGTCTGGACCGGTCCGACCGGGAACGGCGGCAGCCCCGTCCGCGGCTGCCACGACATCACCGTCTTCGATTCGGGCTCGAAGAAGGTGGCGGCCGGAGCGTGCCTCGAGGAGGGGCAGCTCTGGGACGTCTCCGATCCGGCGAATCCGACCGTCGACGTCCCGGGCAGACACACCCACATCCGGAACTTCTTCGTCAACGGGCCCACGCCGCCGTTCCGCGGGCTCTTCCATACCGCGTCCTTCACCTGGGACGGCGAGGTGGTCCTCTTCACCGACGAGTGGCAGGGCGGCGGCGCGCACGGGTGCGACGGGCCGGCGGACACGCGCGGGAACATCTGGTTCTACGACAACGTCTCTCCCGGCGCCACGGCACCGCTTCGCGGCCGCTACATCCTTCCGCGACCGCAGCCGTCCACCGAGACGTGCACGCAGCACAACGGAAACGTCATCCCGACGAACGACGGCTACATCGGCGTCTCGTCCGCATACCAGGCCGGAACGACCGTGTTCGACTTCAGCGACGTGCTGAGCCTTCCGCCGATCACGGTTCCCAACCCCTCGTCGGTGCCGACGGCGGCGACCGAGGTCGCGTTCTACGACGCGAAGAACGATCCCTCGGGGCCGACCGGGGTGGACAACGCCTGGTCCTCCTATTGGCACAACAATTACGTCTATGTGTCGAGCGGGCTGCCGAGCGCGACGCGCCCCGGAGCGCGAGGCCTGGACGTCTACATGCTGCTCGGCGCGAAGGGGCGGCTGGTGCCGGCCGTCACCGACCCGAGCGCACCCGAAGTCGGGCAATACCGGGCGCGCATCCACAGGTACCAGAACCCACAGACGCAGGACTAGCGACTCGAGGCGGGTGGGGCCGGAACGCCCCTCCCGCCTCGCCGCGGCCGAGACCCGCTCCGGGG
>JACDCN010000345.1 GCA_013817555.1 Actinomycetota bacterium | reverse complement strand
TCGCGCTCTTCGAGCGCTGCTCGTATCGCTACTACGCCGAGCGGGTACTGGGCTTGCCCCCGGTGACAGCGCGGCGTGCCGCCGATACGGGTGTCGTCGGGCTCGCGGGAACTGAGATCGGCGACGCTGTCCACCGGCTTCTGGAGGAGATACCTCTCGACGCTCCGGCGCCGCCTGCTCGTGAGGAGCTAGAGGCGAGCGTGCGCGCCTGGTACCCGGTGGTAAGCGAAGGGGAGCTCGAGCGCATCTGGGGGCTCGTCGACGCGTACTGCCGGTCGGAGCTCGCGAGGCGCATCGCGGGGCTCGAGGGCGCTCGGCCCGAGACGTCGTTCGCCTTCGAGCACGACGGTGTGCTCCTCCACGGCAGGCTGGACGTCCTCTGGCGCCAGAATGGAAAAGCGCTCGTGGTCGACTACAAGTCGAACGTCCTGGACGGAGCCGATCCGCAGGAGATCGTGAACGCCGAATATGGCCTGCAGCGGCTCGTCTACGCGCTCGCGTGCCTTCGCGACGGCGCCGAGGAGGTGGAGGTCGCTTACCAATTCCTCGAGCAGCCGGACGACGTCGTCTCAGTCACGTTCTCAGTCAGGGACATCGTCGAGCTCGAGGCCGAGCTGTCGCGCGCGATCACCCGCATCCGTTCCGGCGTGTTCGTTCCGACTCCGAGCGAGTTCGTGTGCGCCGCCTGCCCTGCGCTCGACCTCGTTTGCGCGGGGCCACGGCTTCTCGCGTGGGAGGGGTCCTGATTGTCCGAGCCATGAGCTCCGATCCCGACGAGATCAGCAGGCTCTTCGGAGACCAGCGCTCGGCGCAGCGTGGCGCGTAGCTACGTCCGTGAGGCCCGACGGCGTGGACTCGGGCGGAGGCGCGAGCGGATCGGGCCGATCATCGAACGGCTTGCAGTGGAGCATGCAGATGCGACGATCGCGCTTCGCTTTCGGAGCCCGCTCGAGCTCCTCGTCTCGGTGATGCTCTCCGCGCAGACGACGGATACGAACGTCAATCGCGTCACCGGTCCGCTGTTCCAGAAGTACCGGAAGCCGGAGGACTACCTCGCCGTACCGCAGGAGGAGCTCGAGCGAGGCATCTATGCGACCGGCTTCTTCCGGCAGAAGGCGAAAGCGATTCGCGGCACGATGCGTGTGCTGCTCGAGGAGTTCGACGGCGAGGTTCCGGGCCGTCTCGAGGATCTCCTCCGACTCCCGGGTGTCGCCAGAAAGACCGCGAATGTCGTCGCGGCCGAGCTCGGACATGCGCAGGGGATCGTCGTCGATACGCACGTTCGCCGACTCTCCCAGCGCCTGGGTCTGACCCGCCAGGAAGACCCGGTGAAGATCGAGCGCGACTTGCAGAGAATCGTCCCGCGCGCGGACTGGGCTCGCTTCCCGCACCTTCTCATCTGGCACGGCCGCCGCATCTGCGACGCGCGGAGGCCCCTGTGCGAGGAGTGCGTCATCGAGCCGCTGTGTCCGTCGAGCCGGCTCGTAGCGCCTCGAGCCAGCGATGATCGGGATGGACGAGCGTGAGCGCCTTCGCCAGCCAGTTCCGCCGGGAGGGGCCGAGCAGGGGTAGCACCGCGGCGAAGTCGTCCTCGTCCTTTTCTCTGACGGCCTTCGCCTTGTAGAGAAGAGCGATCTCCGGGTGCGCGTACGGGATCCCGTCCTCGGTATAGGCGATGACTCGGGTTCGAGGTAGCCGAATCCGCGAATCGCGGCGAAAGATCCACGTGTTCCCGTCCCACGGCTCACGCAGGACGTCGAGTCGCCAGAGGCCGGTCGCCGGCTCACGTACCCATGTCTGATGAGAGATAGCGAGCGTCTCCGGCGTGAGCGGGTGCGCGAGCCCGTCCTCGATGGCATAGAGCTCGAACTCCGAAAGCGCGCGGCGCACGTCCGGAAATCCGTGGGCTGGCACCGCGATCTCGATGTCGTCGTGGTCGCGTGTCTGCCGACCCTGAAAGAGGTCGAGCGCCCAGCCGGCTGTCACGTACCAAGCCGCGTCGACACGGGCCAGGTGCCGCGCTGCTTCGCTCGGATGCCAGGCGTTCCACGCCGAGAGGTCGGCCTCGAACGACGCTTG
>JACDCN010000108.1 GCA_013817555.1 Actinomycetota bacterium | reverse complement strand
GCGAGCAAGTGGCGACCGTCCTTCCTGTTTGGCCGGCGGCCGACTGGTTCGAGCGCGAAGCCTGGGACATGATGGGGATCCCCTTCGAGGGCCACCCCAATCTCGTCCGCATCCTGATGGACGACGACTGGGAGGGCCATCCGCACCGTAAGGACTACCCCTTGGGCGGCGAGCCGGTTCGCTTCTCGGACGAGGAATAGCTAAGTGGCCGTTCTTCCTTCGACCCGCATCTACGAGGGCACACGAATTCCGAGCCCGGTCCCGACCATCCTCGAGGTCGACCCCGACAAGTATCCGCTCGAGGACATCCTCACCATCAACTTCGGGCCGAACCACCCTTCCACTCACGGTGTCCTCAGGCTGATCGTCGATCTCAACGGCGAGACGGTCGCCGGCATCCGCGCGGTCATCGGCTACCTGCACACCGGCTTCGAGAAGAACATGGAGTCGAAGACCTGGTGGAAGTCGGTCACGTACGCGCCGCGGGTCGACTACGTCGCCTTCCAGTCGAACGAGCTCGTCTACGTCCTCGCGATCGAGAAGCTGCTCGGAATCGAGATCCCGCGTCGCGCGACCTGGGCGCGGATGGCGCTCACGGAGCTCAACCGCATCCACTCGCACTTGATCTGGCTCGGCACCTCCGCGCTCGAGCTGGGAGCGATCTCGCTCCTCTGGTACACGTTCGACGACCGCGACGAGATCCTCGACCTATTCGAGATGGCCGCCGGGGCGCGGATGCACACGCGCTACTTTCAGGTGGGTGGCCTGGCCGAGGACCTTCCGCCCGCCTTCGCCGCCGAGACACGGAAGTTCCTGCCAAGGATGCTGAAGTCGATCGACGACTACGAGTCGCTTCTCGACCGCAACAAGATCTGGCTGGAGCGCACGAAGGGAATCGGGCTCCTCTCCGCCGACGACGCGCTCGCCCTCGCCCAGTCCGGGCCGATGCTGCGCTCCTCGGGGGTGAACTGGGATCTCCGCAAGACGATGCCGTACCTCGCCTACGACGAGGTCGAGTTCGACGTTCCGGTCTACCCGAACGGAGACGTTTACGACCGCTACAAGGTGCACCTCGACGAGATGCGCGAATCGGTGCGCATCGTCGAGCAGTGCCTCGTCCGGATCGACGAGATGCAAGGAGAGCCGTGGATCGCAGACGACCGCAAGGTCGTGCTCCCGCCGCGGCACGAGCTGCACACCTCCATGGAGTCGCTCATCCACCACTTCAAGATCGTCACCGAGGGGTACGTCGTCCCCGAGGGTGAGGTCTACGTCGTGATCGAGTCTCCGCGCGGCGAGTCCGGCTGCTACCTCGTCTCCGACGGCGGCCCTCGCCCGTGGCGCGTGAAGTTCCGCGCACCGAGCTTCGCGGCGCTGCAGGCGACGGCGACAACGGTGCAGGGCTGTCTCGTCGCCGATCTCGTCGCCATCGCGGGCTCGCTCGATCCCGTCATGGGAGACGCCGACCGGTGACGCAAATCTACGAGCGAATCCAGGAGCTGCGCCGGAAGTACCCGCAGAGCCGCTCGGCGGTTATGGACGCGCTTCGACTCGCCCAGACCGAGCACGGCGGCTGGCTCCCGCCCGAGGCGCTGCGCGAAGTCGCGGACGCGCTCGACGTGACGCCCGCGTACTGCCACTCGATCGCTTCCTTCTACGACATGTACCACCTCGAGCCCGTGGGGAAGCACATGGTCGAGGTATGCACGAACCTCTCCTGCGCGCTCGCGGGCGCTCAGGCCGTGCTCGACGCGTTCGCGCACGAGCTCGGCGTTCGGCCGGGTGAGACCACCGACGACGGCGAGATGACCCTACGCGCGATCGAGTGCGCGGGAGGCTGCGGCCGCGCGCCCGTCGTCGTGGTCGATCACGTCTACCACGAGCCGCTACGCCCTGAGGACGTGCCCGGTCTCCTCCAGGAGCTTCGTGGACGCGAATAACCCGATCCTGCTCATGGCGGGGACACAGGAGCACGATCTCACACGGCTCGACGAGTATCGCGCGGTCGGCGGCTACAAGGCGCTCGAGCGGGCGCGGGCGCTTGAGCCGCAGGCCGTCATGGACGAGATCAGTGCCGCAACGCTGAGAGGGCGCGGCGGCGCGGGCTTCCCGATGGGCCGTAAGGCGTCGCTCTTGGCGAAGGGCACCGGCAAGCCCACCTACCTCGTCATCAACGCCGATGAGTCGGAGCCCGGCGCGTTCAAGGACCGCGACGTGCTGCGCATGACTCCGCACCGGCTGATCGAGGGCTGCCTGATCACGGCGCACGGGATCGGATCGAAGAGCGTCTTCATCTACATCCGGGGGGAGTACGCGCACGAGTTCGACGTCATGCGCGATGCGTTGGAGGACGCGCGCACGGCGGGTCTGCTCGGCGGAGTGACCATCGTCCTGCATCGCGGAGCCGGCGCCTACATCTGTGGCGAGGAGACGGCGCTCCTCGAGTCGCTCGAGGGCCAGCGCGGGCAGCCGCGCCCGAGGCCGCCTTTCCCGCCGGTGAACGGGCTGTACGGCGCGCCCACCCAGATCAACAACGTCTCGACGATCGCGCTCGTCCCGAAGATCATCGAGCTTGGCGCGGCCGAGTTCTCCAAGATCGGGGTTCCCTCCGCCCCTGGAACCGCGGTCTTCTCGCTCTCGGGTAACGTCGCCGAGCCCGGGAACTACGAGCGCCAGCTCGGGACGACGTTGCGCGAGCTGATCTACGACGTGGCCGGTGGCATCGCCGGCGGACGCGAGCTCAAGGCGGTCATCCCTGGAGGGTCCTCGGTCCCCGTCCTGACGCCCGCCGAGATCGACACGCCGATGGACTACGACTCGATCCAGGCGGCGGGATCCTTCTTCGGTTCGGCGGCGATCATCGTCGTCGACGACCGCTGCTGCATGGTGCAGCTCGCGCTCAGGGCAGAGCAGTTCTACATGCACGAGTCGTGCGGAAAGTGCACCCCTTGCCGCGTCGGCACCCGTTGGCTCGTCCAGCTTCTGACGAAGATCGAGGAGGGGCGCGGCGACCGGTCCGACCTCGATCTCCTGGAAGGGGTCTGCGACCGTATGCTCGGGAAGTCACTGTGCGCTCTCGGCGACTTCGCCGTCTACCCAGTGGCGAGCTACCTCGAGAAGTACCGCGGGGAGTTCGAGGCGCATGTCGACGGGCACGGCTGCCCGTTCGGCGGAGCGAGCTCCATCGAGGGAACGTTCGCTCCCAGCGACCAGCACGCCCCCAACCTCGCGGAGACCGTGCATGCCTGACCTCGTCTCCCTGACCGTTGACGACCGCGTCGTCCAGGTCCCCTCGAATACCGGGCTCGTCGAGGCCGCGCTCGCAGCCGGTGTCGAGATCCCGGTGTTCTGTTACGAGCCTCGGCTTGGCGCGCCGATTGGCGCCTGTCGCATGTGTCTCGTCGAGATCGAGGGGATCCCGAAGCTTCAGGCCGGCTGCACGTTGACCGCCATCGACGGGATGGTGGTGCGAACGGCCGCGACCTCCGCGAAGGCCGCCGACGGCCAGGAGTCCACGCTCGAGTTCATCCTCGTCAACCACCCGCTCGACTGTCCGGTCTGCGACAAGGGCGGGGAGTGCCCGCTCCAGGACCTCACGTTCAGGTACGGGCCCGGCCGGACGCGCATGACCTTCCCCAAGGTCACGTTCGACAAGCCGATCCCCGTCTCGCCGCTGATCGCGCTCGATCGCGAGCGCTGCATCCTCTGCTACCGCTGCACGCGCTTCTCCGAGGAGGTGGCTGAGGACGGACTCTTGATCGCGCGGAACCGCGGCGCCCGGAGCGAGATCGCCACCTTCGAGGATGAGCCTTACCGCTCGGTCTTCTCTGGGAACGTGATCGAGCTCTGCCCCGTGGGCGCGCTCACCTCCAGCATGTACCGCTTCGACGCGCGGCCGTGGGAGATCCAGAACGTGCCCACCGTGTGCACCGGATGCGCGACCGGCTGCAATGTCACAGCGACGATTCGCGAGGGCAAGGTCAAGAGAATCCTGTCCCGCAACCATGCCGAGATCGACCGCGGCTGGCTCTGCGACAAGGGACGCTTCACATACCCGCATCTGCTGGCTCGGGATCGCATCACCGCGCCGCTCCAGCGGGGGCCGAAAGGGCTGAAAGAGGTGTCCTGGGACGAGGCACTCGACGCTGCCGAAGAGATGCTGCGCGAAGCCGAAGGCGCGATCGTGACCGCGCTCTCAGGCTCGGAGACGACCGAGATCGCCTATGCGCTTGGACGGTTGCTACGAGGCGGGGTCGGGGCGCACTCGGCCGTCCTTCCCGAAGCGACCTCGGATGCGCTCGAGGCGTTCCGCCTGCCGCTGTCCGCGATCGCGGAGGCGGAGCTCGTCGTGGTTGTGGGAGACGATCCCGTGGTCGAGCGGGCGCCGATCGTGGATCTCTGGCTCAAGGAAGCCAGACGTCGCGGAGCCGAGGTCGTCGCTTGCTCACCGACCGGAACGGTGCAGGTCGCGCCAGGTGGCTCGGCGGCGTTCTGTCAGGGGATCTCGGCAGCCGGCAACGAGCTCGGGCAGCGCTTGCGGAACGCGGATCGGGCCGTACTCGTCTGGTCCGGGCCGGGTGGTGGAGGCGGTGCTCGGATCGCCGAGCTCGCGCACGAGCTCGGCTTCGAGGAAAAGCCCGGCTGCGGAGCTTTCCATCTTCCGGTGACACCCAACGGGCGGGCAGTCGCCGCCGCCTGGTCGGCGTCCGCAGATGCCGACGAGACGCGGCCGGAGACGATCAGCGTGCTCGTGGTCTCGGGCGAGGACGCCGCGGCGGACCCGGGTGTGCGCGCGTTGGCCGAGCAAGCGGAGCGGGTGATCGTCGTGACGATGTTCCACGAGCTGGTCGGAGGCTGGGCAGATCTGATCCTGCCCGCGACCGGCGCGTTGGAGCGGGACGGCACGACGATGAACCTCGAAGGGCGTCTGCAGCGGCTTCGCAGAGCCGTTGCCCCACCGTGTCCGGACGAGCTCGCGTGGATCTCGAAGCTGGCCGCTCGCTTCGACGTCGAAATCTCACCGCATGCGTCAGCAGTTTTCGCTGAGCTTTCCGAGCATCTCTTCCAGGACTTGTCGATGGACGAGATCGGTCTTCGAGCGGCGCTGCCCTCCAGGACAGCGTACGAAGCGCCCGCGCCGGCAGCGCAGCCTGCATCCGTACCCGAGCACGGCGCCACCGAGCTACGGCTCCAGCGTTACCGTGCGCTCATCTCGGGACCCGCGGTCGAACGGGTGCGCGAGCTCGAGTTCCAGCGCCCCGAGCGCGAGGTCGAGATCTCCGCTGTGGACGCCCGGCAGCGCGGGATCTCGTCCGGGGACCCGGTTCTCGTGCGCTCTAACGGGACGTCCATCGAGCTTCGAGCGCGCGTGAACCGGCGTCTGGTCGAAGGAATCGCAAGGGTGGCCGAGGAGCACGCCGCCGACCTGCACGCAGTGGTCGAGGTGGTGAAGGCATGAAGGTCGAGTGGTACGTGAGCTTGATCCAAGCAGCCATCGTGATCAACCTCGTCATGGCGACGTTCGCCTACCTGACCCTCGCCGAGCGCAAGGTGATGGGGCGGATGCAACTCCGCTACGGTCCCAACCGCGCCGGCCCGAAGGGCCTCCTACAGCCGATCGCTGACCTCGTGAAGCTCCTGCACAAGGAGAGCTTCTATCCGACCGCGGCGATCGATCGCCTGTACCTGTTCGCACCGTTCCTCGCAGCATTCACCGCCCTGACGACCTTCTCCGTCATCCCGTTCGGGCCGGGCTGGGAGATTGCGGGCATCTACATCCCGGGCCAAGTCGCCGATGTCGACATCGCGCTGATCCTGGTCTTCGCGATCGGCTCGGTCGGCGTGTACGGCTTCATCATCGGCGGCTGGGCCTCCGACTCGAAGTACGCGCTTCTCGGCTCGATGCGCACGTGCGCGCAGCTCGTCTCCTACGAGGTCTCGCTCGCGCTCTCCGTCCTCGGCGTGGTGCTCATGGCCGGGTCGCTCTCACTGACCGAGATCGTCGCCGCCCAGGAGGGGCCGGTCTGGTACGCGGTGCCCCAGTTCGTAGGGCTCGTCATCTTCCTCTTTGCAGGCACCGCCGAGACCGCCCGGGCCCCGTTCGACCTCCCCGAGGCCGAGCAGGAGCTCGTCGCGGGCTACCACACGGAGTACGGCGGCATGCGCTTCGGCCTCTTCACGATGAGCGAGTACATCAACCTGATCACGCTTTCCGGCCTCTGCGTGACGCTCTTCTTCGGCGGCTGGCACGGGCCCGGCTGGGATGGGCCAAGCTGGCTGGGGCCGCTCTGGTTCCTCCTCAAGCTCCTGATCCTGCTGTACGTCTTCATCTGGATGCGGACGACGCTGCCGCGGCTTCGCTACGACCAGCTGATGCGCTTCGGCTGGAAGGTGCTCTTGCCCATCGCGACGCTGAACGCGATCGTGACCGCCGTATTGGTGGTGTGGCTGTGAGTCCTCAACCGCTGGACTCGCTGAAGGGCTTCGGGGTCACCTTCCGGCAGATCTTCCGTCGGCCGATCACGCAGCAGTACCCGGAGTACAAGCGCCCCGTGTACCCGCGCTTCCGCGGTCGGCACCGGCTCTGGAAGCACGAGAACGGGCTCGAGAAGTGCGTCGGCTGCTCGCTCTGCGCGGCCGCCTGCCCCGCCGACTGCATCCGGGTCGTGGCCGAGGAGAACACGCCCGGCAACCGCGTTTCCGCCGGCGAACGCTACGCACGGATCTACGAGATCAATATGAGCCGCTGCATTTTCTGCGGCTACTGCGAGCTCGCGTGCCCGTTCGATGCGATCACGCTCGGAAACGAGTTCGAGATCGCCGAATACTCGCGCGACGACCTCATCTACACGAAGGACATGCTCCTGGCAGAGCCGATCAAGCGCGTGCCAGTCGCTGATGCCGCGCGCTACGACACGCCTGAGCCTTCCTACAAAACAAGGTCCTGAGGTTGGTTCAGATCACCACCCACACAGCGGCCGCGAAGCGGGCGCCTTTAGGG
>JACDCN010000344.1 GCA_013817555.1 Actinomycetota bacterium | reverse complement strand
GGCTTCTTCGACTGGATGGCGTACCGCCCGGTGGCTCCGGCTCCGCCCGACCTGGCCCCGTTGGAGCAGGCCGTGGCGCTGGCGAAGGCGGACGAGGCCAAGTGGAAGGCGGCGGCGGTGGCGGGCACCGTCGCGCCCGAGGTCGTTGGCCCCGCCTACGACGCGGCGAAGGCTCGACGCGAGCAGGCTGAGAAGCGGCTGTTCGAGGCTCGGCAGACAGCCGGGCTCGATGATGAGCGGCTGACCCTGGCGGAGCGGTGGGGCACGATGACCGTCCCGGAGCGGCGGCGCGCGCTGCAGGCGTTCGAGGTCGTGGCGTACGTCGAGCGCGGCCGGCAGCCGCTAGACGAGCGCCTGACAATCGAGCTTCGCGGCTCCCCGGTCAGCGACGGCTGGGAGCCGGACGTGGAGTACACGTTGCCGTCCGATCAAGAGTTGGCCGAGAAGATCGCGGCCGAGTACGCAGCCGCCGGACTCAACATCCCGAACGTAGCCGAGCGGATCGCGGCGTGGAAGGCCAAGTACGCCGACGCGAAGATCGTCATCGAGCCGCTCAAGCTCTCCGACGAGGACAGGGCGACGGCAGAGGCGATCTTCGGCCCGCTGGAGCGGACCCTTCGCAAGCGGGAGCGGGAGGCGAAGCGGAAGGCGAAGACCGCCGCGTAAATCGGTGGAGGAGGTCTTCGATACGTACGGCAACCGGTAGCAAGGCCGCGGCCTGTGGGGTGCACAAATCCGGTTTCATGCCGCGAGGCTGTATTCGTGGATCAGTCCGCCCAGACGATCTCGACGCGTGACGTCGCCTGGTCGGGTTGAGCTGGCGAGTTGTAGCGTTCGTTGCTCGGGGACGGGTGGCCGCAGGTCGAGCGCGCGGTGGGGCCTTTGTCGGTTGTAGTGGTCGACGTAGACACGCAGCACTTGTTCGAGGTGGCGGCGGTCGACGATCAGCAGCCAGTCGAGGCATTCGGCGCGCACGGTTCTGACGAAGCGCTCGGCGATCGCGTTCGCTTTGGGCGAGCGGATCGGCGTCCGGATGATCTCGACGCCTTCGCTGCGGAAGACGGTGTCAAAGTCACGCGTGAACTTGCTGTCGCGATCGCGGATCAGGAAGCGAACTGGCGTCGCTCGCTCAGGCAAGGTCCAGGCGAGCTGGCGAGCTTGCTGGGTGACCCAGGCGCTGTCTGGGTTGGGCGTGCAGTCGGCGAAGTGGACACGCCGGGTGCCGAGCTCGATGTAGAAGAGGACGTACAGCCGCCGCAGCCAGATGGTCTCGACGGTGAAGAAATCGACGGCGAGCATGCTCTGCGCCTGCGCGCGCAGGAACTCGCGCCAAGAGAGTCCAGCGCGTTTGCCCGCGGGCCCGAGGCCGGCCGCAGCGAGAAGGTTACGCACCGTGCTGGCGGAGACCGTGAGGCCCAGCCCGCGGAGCTCGCCGGCGATCCGCTGGTAGCCCCAGCGCGGATTCTCGCGCGCGAGGCGTAGCACCAGTTCACGCATCTCGCCGCCGATCGCGGCCGGCCTACGCGACGCGGATACGTCCAGCGCCTTGCCACCAGGCGCCGATGCCAGCGAAGCAGCGTGGTCGGAGTGACGAAGAACGAGCGCCAGCGTGCTCGCGGCAGCAGACGGCTCGCGGCAGCGAGGAAGACTCGATCGGGAGGGCTCAGCTCGGGCCGACCGAGCTGGCGACGTAGCACCGCGAGCTCGTGGCGTAGCACGACGATCTCGAGCTCCTTGAACTCATCCGAGCGGAAGCGCAGCGCCGCGAGCTGCAGCAGGCGCTGGAACATGAGGTAGCAGAGCGACCAGAACAAATAACGGCTCCTCCAGATGGACGTGGCGGGCGACCGACTCTACGGGCGTAACTCCCCCGCCCACGGCGAACCGAGTTAATGCACCCCACAGGCTAGGCTCGTGCGTCATGGACTCGGAACGCCGTGCCGAGATCAGGCGCTGGGCCGCCCGGCTCGAGCGCTCCGACGCCCCGGACCTGCGCGCCGCCGGCCGCACGCTCGTCATGCTCGCCGACGAGAACGAGCGGCTCGCACGCCGGCTCGCCAGTGTCGAGCGCGGGGGTGACGCC
>JACDCN010000343.1 GCA_013817555.1 Actinomycetota bacterium | reverse complement strand
TCGCCGAGGAGCTCGAGATCCACCCCGACGAGGTGCGCGAGATCCTGCGCATGTCCCAGCTTCCGATCTCGCTCGAGAAGCCCGTCGGCGAGGACGACGACGCATCGCTCGGTGACTTCGTGCCGGACGAAGCGGCCGAGTCGCCCTTCGATACCGCGTCGCTGTCGCTTCGGCGGGAGGACGTGGAGGTTGCCCTGTCGGCCCTGCCCGATCGCGAGCGTCGCGTCATCGAGCTCCGCTACGGTCTCGACGGCTCTCAGCCGTGCACGCTCGAGGAGGTGGGACGCACCTTCGGTGTCACCCGGGAGCGCATCCGCCAGATCGAGAACAACACGCTGAAGAAGCTCGAGTCGCTCCCCGAGGCCCAGGGCCTCAAGGACTGCGTCTAGGGATCGGGTCTGGCTGCAGCCAGACCCCGTTTCACGGCCGGTGACTGCCGACCGAGCGGTTGACGAGCATCGTGCTGACCATCGTCTGATTGGGCACGAACACGTACGTCCCGTCGTCTGTCGCGAGCGCGGTGTAGCTCAACGAGATCTGTTCGACGACGCCCGTGAACTCGCCGATCGAGATCCGATCCCCGAGGCGGACAGGCTGGGTGAACGCAAGGAGCACCCCCGACCCGAGGTTGCCGAGCGGTGTCGAGAGCGCGACTCCGGCCACGATCGCGAGCACGGCGCTCGACGCCAGGAACGCGCTCGCCGCTTCCTGCGTCGTGGGGAAGACTGAAAGAACGCTCCATAAGCCGACCAGCACCACGACGACGACCACGACACGGAGGAGGAAGCTGAAGGTCGTCCGTCGTCGCGCCGCATCCATGGGATCCCGCGCGGCGAGCCTGCGCTCGTACCGCGCGAAGACCAAGCCGAGCCCGAAGCGGACAGCGATCACGACGAGCACCCACACACCGGCGAGGACGAGCGCCTGCACCGCCCGGTTGGACGAGTCCATACCGGAAGGTTCGCCGCGGAGCGCGCGGCGCCTGCCGCTAGCTGCGTTCCAGGAACGTCTCGTGCAGCGCCCGGACCGCACGTTCGACGTTCGCGCGGGCAACGAGACAGGTGATCTTGATCGGAGAGGTCGAGACCAGCCGGAGGTTGATGTCTTCGTCGGCCAGCGTCCGGAACATGCGGGCGGCGACCCCTGGATTCGAGCGCATTCCGGCTCCGACGAGCGACACCTTGCCAAGGTCCGAGATCTCCTCGACCTCGATTGCGCCGAGTGCCTCCTGGGCGCGAGCGAGCGCCCGTCGCGTCGCCGACACATCCTCCTGCGGCACGCTGAACGAGATCTCTGCCGGCCCGCGCGCGACGTTCTGGAGGATCGTGTCCACGCTCACCTGGTTGGCGGCGACCGCTTCCAGGATCGCCGCGGCAGAGCCGGGCTGATCGGGGACGCCGCGCAACGCGAACAGGACCTCGTCTTCGGAGTGGGTGACGGCCGAGACGATGGCCGCCTCCATGCCGGCGACGTCCGCAATCCAGGTTCCAGGCTCGTCGGAGAAGGTCGAGCGCGCGTGGATGGGAACTCCCTGCCTGCGGGCCAGCTCGACGGCTCGCAGCATCAGGACCTTCGCCCCGGATGCGGCCATCTCGAGCATCTCCTCGTACGAGACGACCGGAAGCTTGCGCGCTTGCGGAACGATGCGAGGATCGGCCGTGAAGATGCCTGTGACGTCGGAGTAGATCTCGCAAGAGGCGCCGAGCGCGGCCGCGAGGGCGACCGCAGTCGCGTCCGTGCCGCCCCGCCCGAGCGTCGTCACGTCCATGGTGTCCCGCGAGAAGCCTTGGAAACCCGCGACGAGGACGATGCGTTCGCGGTCGAGCGCTTCGAGCACCCGGACCGGCGTGATCTCCCGAATTTTCGCCTTCGTGTGGACCGGGTCCGTCAGGATGCCTGCCTGCGACCCGGTGAACGACACGGCCTCGTGGCCGAGGTCGTGGACGGCCATCGCGACGAGCGCGCACGAGATGCGCTCGCCGGTCGAGAGGAGCATGTCGAGCTCGCGCGGGTTCGGATCGGGGGAGACTTGCCTCGACAGCTCGAGGAGGGTGTCGGTCGTGTGCCCCATCGCCGAGATCGTCC
>JACDCN010000107.1 GCA_013817555.1 Actinomycetota bacterium | reverse complement strand
TGTCGCGGATTCGCTCGGCGTTCGGCGACTCGGGCGTGACGGGAGCGAAGCCGCCGTTCCCCGCGAGCGCGGCAGGTACGGCGATCAGCGCGAGAAGTCCGAGACCAGCGGTGAGGAGGAGCTTCATGCGCACCGGCTGCCATTCTATGAACGTGCCCGAGCCAGCGTCCCGAGGAACCCGCGTCCGCCTTCCGCCCGACGTCGTGCGCCCGTTCGAGATCTACGTGAACGGGGTGCCGCAGCACGAAGGTCGCGATTTCCGGATCGAAGGGAGAACACTCGTCTTCGAGCGGGTACTCAAGGGAGAGGGCAAGCTCGGTTTCTGGCGCTGGCTTTCGATGTGGATCGGCGTCGCGGGGACGTATCGTCAGAACGACTCGGTCGATGTCGTGTACCAGCGGAACGGAAAGCGCGTCGTCGCCTCGAAGCTCCCCCTCGAGCCGGCGTAGATTCTCGGAGGCCACCGGTAGTGTTGGACGGTGGAAGAGCGGGCGAATGGGATTGAGGTCCACGGGCTCGTTCGCGAGTACAAGAAGGGGCCGCGCGCGGTCGACGGGATCGACATCACCGTCGCCCCAGGAGAGATCTACGGCTTCCTCGGGCCGAACGGCGCCGGGAAGTCGACCACCGTCCACGTTCTGACGACGCTCTTGCCGCCGACAGCGGGAACCGCGCGCGTCGGAGGCTACGACGTGGTCAAGGAAGGGCCGAAGGTGCGCTCCATGATCGGCGTTGCGCTCCAGGAAGCGGCGCTCGATCCGTTGCTCACCGGTCGCGACCACCTTCGCCTCCAAGCCACGCTTCAGGGGGTCCGCAAGCACCGCAGGAAGGTTCAAGCGGACGAGTTGCTGATCCGCGTCGGCCTTGCGGATGCCGCCGACCGGAAAGTGTCGGGGTACTCGGGTGGGATGAAGCGCCGCCTCGATCTCGCGCTCGCTCTCGTCCACATGCCGAGAATCCTGTTCCTCGACGAGCCGACGACCGGTCTCGACCCGCAGAGCCGGACGGCGCTCTGGGAGGAGGTCGCCCGTCTGCGCAGAGAGGAAGGCGTGACAGTCTTCCTCACGACGCAGTACCTGGAGGAGGCGGACGTGCTCGCCGACCGGGTCGGAATCATCGACCAGGGGAAGATCGTCGCGGAGGGGACGCCCGCCGAGCTCAAGGCCGAGATTGGCCGCCCGAGCGTGCATGCGATCCCACGGGACGAGCAGGATCGCGAGAAGATCGCGGCGTTTCTCGCGCCGTTCGGCGAGCGGCTGGACACGACGCGGGATGTCGCAGTTCGGCTCCGGGACGGCCTCGGGCTCACCGACATCGTGCGCGCCGTCGATGCGAATGGCGTCGATATCGCCGATCTCGAGCTGCGCGCGCCGTCGCTGGACGACGTCTTTCTCGCGAAGACGGGCAGGACGCTCGAGGGGGCGGCGGAGGAGACCGAAGCAAGGTGACCTTCGCCGCTGGTGTAGGGGCGAGGCTCGCCTCGCCCTCCATGCTCCGCCGACGAACGAGGGCGAGGCAAGCCTCGCCCCTACGAAACGGCGCCGGCTCTGTCGTGGGCCGATCTATTGGAGTCGAAAGCAGGGCGACAGTCACCTGCGGTGACAATCATCCACGGCGCGAGTCATGAGCAGCTCCTGGCCGCAGGTCGGCGCGATCGCGCGGCGCTCCATCGTTCGGACCGCGCGCCAGCCGGCGAGCGTCATTCCACCGCTCGTCTTCCCCGTCGCGCTCATGACTGTCAACGCCGCTGGTCTCCAGGCGTCGACTGAGCTGCCCGGCTTCCCGACCGACTCCTTTCTCGCATTCGCGCTCGCGGTTCCGTTCATCCAGGGCGCGCTCTTCTCGACGATGAACGCGGGAACCGACCTGGCTCGAGACGTCCAGACCGGCTTCATCAACCGGCTCGCCCTGACCGCGCTTCGAGACTGGGCGCTGCTCGTCGGTCAGCTCTCCGGGATCGTCGTCCTCGGCGTCGTTCAGGCCGTCTTCTACCTCGCGGTCGGGATCGCCTCGGGCGTCGACTTCGAGTCGGGGCCTGCCGGGATCGCGCTTCTCCTCTTCTACGCGGCGGTCGTCTCCCTCTCCTTCGGCGCCCTCGGGGCCTGGCTCGCCTTGAGGCTGGGCTCGGGCGAGAGCATCCAGGCGATGTTCCCGGTGCTGTTCGTCTTCCTGTTCATCTCCTCGATGAACACCCCGCGCGACTTGATCGACGTCGAGTGGTTCCAGACGGCGGCGACCCTGAACCCGGTCTCGTACATGATCGAGGCCGTCCGCAGCCTCATCATCGAGGGTTGGAACGGGCAGGCGCTCGCGCTCGGGTTCGGTTTCACGATCGTGATCGGCGTCATCTCGATCATGCTCGCCTCGAGCGCCCTCCGCACGCGGATGACGCGTACATGAGGCGTTGGGACGTCATCTCCGGAGTCGCTTGGCGAACGTTGAAGAACGCAATTTTGAACCCGCAGATCTTTCTGCCGACGCTGATGTTCCCGCTCTTCTTCTTCACGGCCTTTGCCGGCGGCCTCTCCCAGCTCCGCGAGATCCCGGGCTTCGACTTCCCGCCGGGGTACACCGCCTTTCAGTTCGTCTTCGTCCTGCTCCAGTCGGCGGCCTTCAGCGGTGTGTTCACGGGATTTGGTGTCGCGCGCGACTTCGAGGGAGGGTTCGGAAAGCGTCTCCTGCTCGCTGCACCGCACCGCAGCGGGATCGTGCTCGGCTACGCGCTGGCGGCGCTCCTGCGCTGGCTGGTCGTCGCAGCGGTGCTAACCGTCGTCGCGGTCGTCGCCGGGATGCAGGTCGGCGGAGGCGCTGTGGATCTCGTCGGGCTCTTCGTCCTCGCGATGCTCGTCAACTTCTGCGGCTTCTTCTGGTCGGGAGGGCTGGCGCTTCGCTTTCGCACGATCCAGGCCGCGCCGTTGATGCAGATGCCTGTCTTCCTCGTGCTCTTCTTCGCCCCGGTGTACGTGCCGCTCGAGCTTCTGGAGGGCTGGATCGAGAGCGTGGCGTCGCTGAACCCGCTGACGTACATCCTCGAAACCGGGCGCGGCTTCCTCGCCGGAGACCCGCCGCACGCCCTCGCGGCGTTCGGGCTAGCGATCGGGATGGGCATCGCGTTCTGGACGTGGGCGTTCCTCGGGCTGCGCAAGGCCGAAGCCGCCGGCGCGTAACTACTCCTCGTCGAGGACGCGCAGGCAGGTCTCGACGACGAGCGGATCGAACTGCGATCCCGCCCCTTCCAGGAGCCGAGCACGCGCGACTTCCTCGCCAAGCGAACTCCGATACGGTCGGTCGGTCGTCATGGCGTGAAACGCGTCGCAAACGAAGATGATCCTCGACTCGATCGGGATCGCGTCGCCCGCGAGCTTGTCCGGATATCCCTCCCCGTCGAAGCGCTCATGGCAACTGCGAACGATGCGACGCACCTCCGCGAGCTGCGCAATCGGCTCGAGGATGCGCTCGCCGAGCAGCGGATGGGTCTCCACCACCGCGCGTTCCTCTGGCGTGAGCGGTCCCGGCTTCAAGAGGATCGCGGAGGGGATACCGATCTTGCCGATGTCGTGGAAGAGGGCGCCCAGCTCGAGCCACTTCAGCTCCTTCTGCTCGAGGCCGAGCTCCATCCCCACCTTGAGCGCGAGGTCGGTGATCCAGCGGGCATGCGTGGACGTGTACTCGTCGTTGGCCTCGAGGGCGTTCGCGAGCGCCTCGACGGTGGTGACGAACGTCTGCTCGAGGGACTCGTAGCTCCCAGCGCTCTGCAGCGCGAGCTTCGTCTGCTGCGCGAGGCCGCCGAGGAGCTCGAGCTCTCGGTCGGCGAACATGCTCTCGGGGGGGATTGCCGCGGCGATGACGCCCCAACGCCCCTCCACCATCAAGGGCGCAACAGCGAAGCGGCCGTCGAGGTGCTCGGGTGGCGCCGCGATAGCCGCGTAGTCAGCCGCCTCTATGAAGTACGGCTCGGTGCGGCCGAGCCAGGGTCCGAGATGCTTGGCCGGGATTGCGACGACCTCATGCTCGTCCCTGCGCGCCACGTTGTCGTATGCCGCGAGACGGGCAAGGTCACCGCTCATTGGATCCTGAAGCCAGAGTGACGCGCTCGGGCTCGAGAGGATTCGCGCCGACCCGATTACGACGCGTTCCGCCACCTCGGCGATGCCTTCTGCCGTGGCGACGTCTCGTGCGAATTCGAGGAGTGCTGTCGCGCTCTCGGCCTCACGCCGCTGGGCCTCGTAGAGTCGGGCGTTCTCGAGCGCGACCGAAGTGTGCCCGGCCAGAACCTCGAGGGCACGCAGATCGTCTTCGTCGAACTGGTTCACGCCGAGCTTCGAGATCACGATCACGCCGATCACGCGCGACCCGAACGAAAGCGGAACGGCCAGAAGCGACTCCTCGATCTCCGCCGTTCCCGCGATCTGCTCACCGAACTCGGACCGGCGAGCATCGTGGATGAGAAGAGGCTTGCCCGTCGCTGCCACCCGCCCTGTGACACCCCGCCCGATCTTCGTCGGCGAGAGCTTTACCGGTGCCCCCGGTTCGGCCGCCGTTAGATCCCCGCGAAAGGCGATTGGCATCAGATCGTCGCCGTCACGGAGGAAGACGCGACAGTTGTGGTAGTCGATCAGGAGCCGTAGCTCGTCCGCGATCGTGAGTCCGATTCGCGCGACGTCGTTCAGCCGCGAGAGCTTTCCCGAGAGACTCTGAAGCATTTTCATATGCGCAATCGAGCGGACGTCCGCCCTTCGCGCGCGCTCGCCGGACGGGCGCTCGAGGGTGCTCTCGTCGTAGGGCACGATGAGCCCCTTGCCGCGCGCTTTCGCCGTCATCATCGCCGCCTCCGAGCACGCGACGAGCTCGCGAGGGTTGGCCGCGTGCAAGGGGCCGACCGCGACGCCAGTGGAGACGGTGAGCCCCCCTGCGGCTTCGACCTCGAGCTTGCCGAGCTCCGTTCCGACGCGCTCGGCGAGCGCGATCGAGTGCCGCAGATCGGCGGTTGGGAGGATGATCGCGAACTCTTCTCCGCCGATTCGGCATACGACGTCGGATGCTCGAACCGAGGCCCGAAGTACGTCGGCGACCTGGAGCAGGAGCTGGTCGCCGACCCCGTGGCCGTAGACGTCGTTGACCTTTTTGAAATCGTCCAGATCGAACATCACAAGGGCGACAGTGTCGTGCTCCGCGGAGGCGCGCATGACCTCCTGCCGGAGCCGGTCGTGGAACGTTCTGTGGTTGTAAAGGCCCGTGAGCGCGTCCGTCGAGGCCTGATGCTCGAGGCGAGAGCGGATGTGCGCGTTGTCGATCGCGAGCGCCGCCGCGTCGCCAAAGCGAGTGGCCAGGTGGAACTCCTCGGCGGTGAACTCGGCGTGCTCGCCGACGCGATAGATGTTGAGCGTCCCCTTCAAACGCCCGCGGGCGATCAGCGGCACCGCGATCAGGGCCTCCGGGTCGACCGGAGTGCCTGGGACGAAGCGCACGCGTGGATCGAGATGTGCCTTGTTCGCGAGAACCGGCTCCCGATTCACGACCGCCCAGCCGGTGATCCCCTCTCCGAAGGAGAACGTCTCGCTCATCACCTGGTCAGCCCACTGGCTGCGGGCGAGAACCGGAATCAAGATCCGCTTCACCTCGTCCGCCTCGTAGATGTGCACGTCCTCGTAGGGGATGAGCTCGGCGAGCGTGTCCGCGATGCGGGCGAGAAGCGCGGTCGGGTTCTCCTCGGAGAGAACGTCGTGGAAGATCTCGGCCAGGCGGCGGTACGGCTCGGCGGAGCCGGGCGAGACGAGGCTCATCTGCGGGCGACCCGCAGACTCGACGCTCTTGGGCGCAGGGTCGGACATACGAAGTGTCTCGTTGACCTCATCGGAACGCCACGGAGTCGCCTTGAGCGCCCGCTCTGCGAACATCTGCGTTCGTGGAATCGACGGACGACGCACGCGTTGCGCTGCTCTCGCGGCTGATCGACCACGCGCCGCTTTTCCCGCCGGCGTCGCTGACTCTGCCCGAGGCGGTCGAGGAAGACAGTCGCGCGCGTGCGCACCCAGCGTCCTTCATGCTCGCGCGGTTCGTCTGCCCCGCCTCTCGGCTCTCCGAGTTACCCGACGTGGGGCGGGGCGTCAGCGTGGTGCTCGACAATTCTGAGGCTGGGGTCCGGTTGAAGCCAGACCTGAAGGTCGAGGCGGTCGAGACCGCGGCCGGAGCTGGTCTCGCTGCGCTGGCCGGTCTCGCTCCCGAGGTGTATGTCGAGGTTCCGCCCGACGACGCCCTCGACGACCGGCTCGACCAGCTCGCCTCACTCCGCCTGCGCGCGAAGGTGCGGTGCGGCGGCGCGTCCGTTCCGAACGTCGAGCAGCTCGCGAGCTTCCTTCGTGCGTGCGCAGAACGCGACCTCGTCTTCAAGGCGACCGCCGGCCTCCATCACGGTCTGCGGAGCGACGGCGAGCACGGCTTTCTCAACCTGCTGGCCGCAGTCGTGTTCGGAGACCAGGAAGATGCGCTAGCCGAGTCCGATCCGGAGGCATTCGGCATCGACTCCGGCGGTTTCTCATGGCGAGGACGGCATGCGCGCTCGGCTGAGCTCGTTCGAGCTCGTCACGAGCGGCTGCACTCGATCGGAAGCTGCAGTTTCTTCGAACCGGTCGGAGAGCTGGAAGCATTGGGAGTTCTACCGCTGTGAACGGTGCGGTCGGGTTCGGCGTCTTCTCGCTCGGCGGGGACGAGCCTCGCGTCGGCTTTCGAGCTGGCCGCGGTGTCCTCGACCTCGCAGCGAGTGGCCTAGGCTCAGAGTTCTCCGAGCGAAGCCTGAACGCGTTCCTGGCCCTCGGGAGAGCGGCCTGGGAAGAGACTCTCGGCCGAGTGGTGGATCTGATCGAGGGAGGTCACGACGTCGTTCCGCTCGAGGACGCGACGATCCACCTTCCCTTCGAAGTCGCCGACTACGTCGACTTCTACTCGTCGCTCGAGCACGCGACCAATCTCGGTCGCCTCTTTCGTCCCGACGCCGAACCGCTGCTTCCGAACTGGCGTCATCTCCCGGTCGGCTATCACGGCCGGGCGGGAAC
>JACDCN010000106.1 GCA_013817555.1 Actinomycetota bacterium | reverse complement strand
TGAGCGCAACCCTGCGCCCCGCCGCATGCGCCATCCGCGACGCGACTCGAAAGGCCTCCTGGGCGGCGGGCGGGTCGAAGAGGTACCCCTCTAGGAAGAGGATGGTTCCTCGTGCAATCAACGCATTGTCGACATCCTCCGGGCCCAAAACCACGGACGCGCCCAGGAACGTATTCATCGTCCGCTGCGCATCCGGTGTCACCAGGATCAGACAGCGCCCCGTCGGAGGACCAGCGGCCAGAGCCGGCGTGTCGTAGCCGACGCCCGTCGAGCGTAGGTGCTCCCCGAACACTTCGCCCAGCTCGTCGTCCGTGACCTTCCCGACATAGTGCGCGCTACCACCGAACGACGCGACACCGACGGCAGTATTCGCGGCTGCGCCGCCAGAGACCTGGATCCCCGGCCCCATCGCATCGTAGAGCGATTGCGCTCGGGCCTCGTCGATCAAGTGCATCGTCCCCTTCGCAAGCCCAAACTCGTCCAGGAAGTCGTCGTCCTCGTGCGTGATCACGTCGACGAGCGCGTTCCCAATCGCGATGACGTCGATGGCGCTCGCCCCGCTCATGCGGATCTTGACGCCACTACGCGACCTGCGTCTCGCGGGCGAGCCCTGCCGCTTCGCGCAGCATCTCGGCCTTGTCGGTCTGCTCCCACGTGAAGTCGGAGTCGTCGCGTCCGAAGTGGCCGTACGCCGCGGTCTTCGCATAGATGGGACGCCGCAGATCGAGGTCGCGCAGGATCGCCGCCGGCCGCAGATCGAAGTGCTCCACGATCAGCTCACGGATGCGAGCGAGGGGGATCGCTTCCGTGCCGAAGCACTCGACCTGGATCGAGAACGGCTGTGCGATGCCGATCGCGTATGCAACCTGCAGCTCGCAGCGATCGGCGAGACCGGCTGCGACCACGTTCTTCGCCACGTAGCGGGCGGCGTACGCAGCCGAGCGGTCGACCTTCGTCGGGTCCTTGCCGGAGAAGGCACCGCCACCGTGACGAGCCGCTCCGCCGTAGGTATCGACTATGATCTTGCGCCCGGTCAAGCCCGTGTCCCCCATCGGCCCTCCGACCACGAACCTCCCGGTGGGATTGACGTAGACGAAGTCCTTGTGCTCGAGTCGCGCTTCGTCGTACATCTCACGCGGGAGGATAGGCAGGAGCACGCGCTCGATCAGATCCGGCTTGATCAGAGACTCCGAGTCGAGGCCGTCGGAGTGCTGGGTCGAGATGAGCACCCGCTCGATCTCGACTGGACGCTGCCGTCCGTGCTCGTCGACCTCGTACCGAACCGTGACCTGCGCCTTGCCGTCCGGTCGCAAGTAGTTCAACTCCTCCGCCTTCCGCACCTCGGCGAGGCGCCGGCAGATCTTGTGCGCGAGCATGATCGGCAAGGGCATCAGCTCGTCGGTCTCGCGGCACGCGTACCCGAACATCATCCCTTGATCGCCCGCCCCGAGCTTGTCGAGCGGGTCGTCCTCACCCGGCTTGTGCTGAGCCTCGTAGGAGACGTCGACACCCTGCGCGATGTCGGGCGACTGCTCGTCGACCGCGAGGATCACGCTGCACGTCTTGGAGTCGAAACCGTACTCCGCGCGGGTGTAGCCGATCTCGGCGATCTTCGCGCGCACGACGCGCGGGATGTCGACGTACGTCGAGGTGGTGATCTCGCCGCCGATGAGCGCCAGGCCCGTGGTCACGAACGTCTCACAGGCCACGCGCCCGTACGGATCTTCACTCAGGATCGCGTCGAGCACCGCGTCCGAGATCTGGTCGGCCATCTTGTCCGGATGGCCTTCGGTCACCGACTCGGAGGTGAAGTGGAACTCCACGGCTGACAGCTCGCCTTCGTGCGTCATCGCGTCTCTCTCCTTGGTAGGCATCCGGGCCGGACGCTCTCAGGGTGGCATGGAACCACCTCGGAGAGTAGGATTGATTCGTCTCGATGGCAAGGAAACCGAACATCGTTCGATCCCCGAGCCCATATACGCCCTTGGACAGAATCGATCGTAAGCTCGTGGTCGAGTTGCAGAAGAATGCGCGCATCTCGAACAAGGATCTCGCGACGTTCGTCGATCTCTCGCCCTCGAGCTGTCTGGAACGCGTGCGCCGGCTCCGTGAGCGTGGTGTCCTCTCCGGCTTCCACGCCGCGGTCGATCCCGCGCTCCTCGGCCGTCCCACCCAGGCGCTCATCTCGGTGCGACTCCAAGTTCACCACCGAAACCTGATCGACGACTTCTACGACCATGTTCTTCGGCTGCCCGAGTCGATTGCCGTCTTCCACGTCACCGGCTCGGACGATTACCTCGTTCACGTCGCCGTCCCGGACACGGAGCGCCTGCGCACCCTCGTGCTGGACGATCTCACCGCGCGCGACGAGGTCGAGCACGTAGAGACACGGCTCATCTTCGAGGTGGTGCGGAAGCAGGCGATCGAGCCGTTGTGATTCCGCTTGCCAGCACTCGTACAGGAGGTCGCACCGAGATAGAGCAGTCCGTATGCTCGCACGCACCGAGCCTGTGCTCGCAGCCGCGCCATGACGAAAGAGGATGATCATGGGATCGTACGATCCGAGAACCGACACGGGTATCCCCACCGAGCCGGTTGGCTCCCTGCCCCGGCCGTCTCGGCTGCAGAAGGCGTATGCCGACTACGACGCGGCGAAGATCACCAAGGACGAGCTCGAGTCCTTTCAGGACGAGGCTGTCGAGGACTCGATCACTCGCGGCGAGGCCACCGGTGCGCCGATCATCTCCGACGGCGAGCAGCACCGGTCCAGCTTCGCCACCTATTCCATCACCGATACTCTCGCGGGCACCGGTCTGGCCGACAACCTCAGCGCCGGCGGGCAGTACTTCGCGATCTTCGCTGACGGTCACAACCGGCAGCTGCCCCGCCTTACGGGCGGCCCGTTCCGTTACAAGTCCTTCTCGTCGGACAGCTTGAAGAAGTCGATCAAGCTCGCCTCGAAGCCGATGAAGCAGGCCGTGATCGCACCGTCGATGCTCGCCCTCTTGTATCCCCTGAACGGAGAGCTCCCCGGCTACTCGCAGGCGGAGTTCGAGGAAGACCTTTGCAACGAGTGTGAGAAGGACATCCGCCAGGCCTTCGAAGCCGGCGCCCAACGGGTCTCGATCGACTTCACGGAAGGGCGGCTCGCAACCAGAGCCGATCCGCGCAACCCGTGGACGGGGGCCGGCAAACTGCCCTACTTCATCGAGCTCAACAATCGGGTGATCGACCGCTTCTCGGCCGAGGAGCGAACGAAGATCGGCGTCCACACGTGTCCGGGCGGCGACCGCGACTCGGTGCACAGCGCCGACGTCCCATACAGCGACCTGCTGCCCGAGCTCTTCAAGCTCAACGCCGGCTACTTCTTGATGCAGTTCGCGAGCGAACGGGACAAGGATCCCGTACTCGAGATGATCGGAAAGCACCGCCGCGAGGACGCGAACGGCGTTCCGCAGGTCTGCTACATCGGCGTAACCGTGACGCAGAGCCCTCGCGTCGAGAGCGCGCAGGAGATCTGCGACCTGCTCGTGCGGGCCGCCGACTTCATCCCGAAGGAACGGCTCGGCTCGACCGACGACTGCGGGTTCTCCCCGTTCTCGATCGACGAGAAGCCGAATCACGGATCGCCCGACTATGCCCGCGAAGTCGCGTTCCAGAAGATCGCGAACCGCGTCGAGGGCACAAAGATGGCGGCTGAGAAGCTCGGCATCGGCGTCCCCGTCGCCGCCTAGCACGTCGAAAGGGACAGCCCGGAGTTCGCCAACCGGGGTCCGGTTTGAAGCCCAGACCCGTTTGCTTCCGCTACGGCCAGGCCCAGGATCCGAGCCACGACGAGAATGACGGCACGCGTGATGCCTGCGGAGCTGGCTACCGTGGAGCTCATGCTCTTCGGCTGGGATACGAGTGAGCGGACGCTCAATTCCGGGGGTTTCGAGTCGAGGCAACGGGTGCTCGTCCCGAAGCCGGTCAGCGAGGGCTCAGAGTCGGGTGCCCGCTGGCTCGGGATCGCGTACTGGCTCACGGTAGGCCGCGTTTCTCGCGGCAGCGTTCGCACGCGCTGGCGAGGTGACCGCGCCTGCCTCACTTTGCTCGGTGGCGTAAACCTCCTCCACTTCGGCCCGCCCGCGCTCGAGCTCACCGACGATCTCGTCTCCTGCCGGTACACGATCGAAGGAGGCCTGCTCGCGTCGCGCGCAGGCGGGTCGGTAACCCTCGCGCAACGTCGGGCTAAGGACGGATTCGAGCTGAGCGTCGTGGTCGAGGAGTATCTGCCGCGCCTGGCTGCACGCACCGGAGCGCCGAGCTGGACCGGCGCGCTCTATGCGAAAGTCCAAAGTCCCTTCCATGCCGCCGTGAGCCGTCGGTACTTCGACCTCTTGGCAGCGGAGGCAGTTGCGTGAGGATTACGGTCTTCGGCGCGACGGGCGTCGTCGGAAGTGCGCTCCTGCCCCGGCTCGTGCCCGAGCACGAGCTCGTCGCCGTCTCGCGCTCAGCTCGCCCGCTGGAGCCGGGCGTCCGTTGGGTCAAGGGCGATGCGGGCTCCGCCGAGGACGTCGAGCTCGCCGTCGCGGGTGCGGAGATCGTCTACTACCTGGTTCACTCCCTCGGCTCACGAGACTTCGAGCGCCAGGATCAGGTTGCCGCGCAGAACGTCGCCAACGCAGCCGAGCGCACAGGAGCGGCGCAGATCGTCTATCTCGGCGGGTTGGGCGACGACAGTCCCACGGCGTCACGCCATCTGCGAAGCCGGCGCGAGACGGGCGAACGCCTCGCTGCGGGATCCACCCCCGTCACGACGTTGCGCGCTGCGATGATCATCGGAAAGGGCAGCGCGGCATTTGAGACGATAGTCGCGCTCGTCGACCGTCTGCCCGCGATGATCACACCGAACTGGGTGTCCACGCCCACCCAACCGATTGCGCTCGACGACGTCACCCGTTACCTCGCCGGCGTCTGCGGGAGTCAGCGTACGTTCGGTGAAAGCTTCGATACCGGTGGGCCCGAGGTGATGACGTACCGGCAAATGATCGAGCGCATCGCGGTTCTCCGCGGCCGACGGCCACGGATCGTCGAAGTGCCCGTGCTGACCCCGCGACTCTCGTCGCTCTGGCTCCATCTCGTCACGCCTGTCGGCGCTTCGGTTGCCCGCCCGCTGATCGAAGGGCTGAAGAACCCGACGATTGCGCGCGAGGAGCGACTCAGGCGCCTTTTTCCCTTCGACCTCACGACGTTCGACGAAGCAGCGAGATCTGCGTTCGCCTCGTGACGGAGGTGTCGCTCGCGGCGACGCGACCGAGGGGTAGTCAACCCGCTTGGGCGGTGACTGGATCCACGCCGACGAGCTTGGCGTACGCGATGTAGCGGTGGGTTGCGAAAAACCGCGGCCAGCACGCCTGGAGCGCGAGCTCCTCACGCCCCCGTCCCTTCAGCACTTCGATCTGGTCGTCTCGGACGATCCGGTGGCCGACCACCTCGTATCTATACGTCCCGTACGGCACTTCGAACGTGATCTCGTCGCCGGGACGCAGGTTGTCGATGTCCGAGAACGGCGCGCCGTACGTAGTGCGATGGCCGGCGACGTAGGTCAGGAACCTCTGCCCCGGAAAGCCCGTGCTTGGATGAAGTCCCGGACCTTTCTTCAGTGTCTCTCGATCAGTTCCGAACACGACCATGATCTCGAGATTCAGGCGCGGGACCGTGAGGCGCCCGATCGGGTCTCCGGTGTCCGTGCGTTTCCGGTACGTCGCGGCGAGCTTCGCCCGGCTCGGCTGCTCGACGGCCGGACGAGGCGTCGGCGCGATTCGCTCGCGCGTGACGCGGACGTCGTACGCGCTGGAGAGCTCGGATTGCGCCCGCTTGTTGAGGACGAGCGTGAGCGGATCCTGCCAGCGCCAGACCGCCAGCACCCACAGCAGGACCAGCGACCCACCGACCGCAAGGAGGATGCCCGTTCCACGCAGCACCCACCTCATCGGCCGCGTCCCTATTCCGGTCGTCGAGCCGTGCTCAGACTTCTTCGCGCCGACGCGTGCGGTAGACGAGGAACAAGCCGCCCGCTAGCAGCAGTCCTCCGAGCACCGAAGGCACGATGAGCGCAGCACCCGTGAATGGCAGCAGTCCGCCCGAATCGTCCTGCCCGGCCGAAGCGACTGTCGGCGGCAGGAAGATCTCTCCCTCGGCTTCAGGTTCCACGTCAGAAGCCGAATTCCCTGCCGGAGGCTTCACTGGCTTGTATTGAGTGTTTGCTGGAGAGTTCTGCGCCATCCCCGGACCGGCGAGTGCGAGCCCTATGGCCAGCGTGAGCATGAACGTGAGCATGAAAAGGACGACCTTGCGTCCACGTGACAGCTTCCCCCGAGTACCCATCATCCCATCTCCCAGTCGTCGTCGACAGCCCAGAATACCTGTCTTTCACGTTCTACCAGCAAATCTGCCGTTTGCAAGCCTACAATGCCTCGATCTCAGAAGTACGAAACATTCGGTCAGTCGATTACGGACCTTCCGCTAGGTCCCGAATGTGGCCTTCGAGCGGATTCAGGGCGCGTGCGCGCCGTAGGGCGGCAGCGCGCGCATCTCCGTCGCTCGCCGCGGCCAGCTCGAGCCACACGCGCCAGTGCTCGGGCTCGCGCATGGTGGCGCGCCTGAACGTTGCCCGGGCGGCCTCGCGATTTCCGGCGCCCACCTGCGCGCGGCCGAGGTGCACGAGCGGCTCGACCGACCACGGCGCCAGGCGCTCGGCCGTCCTCGCCTCCCCCACCGCACGGTCGAACTCGCGCTTGTCGAATGCCTCGGCCGAGGCGGCCTCCGCTCGATTTCCAATGGTGGTGACTGCCACGACGGGCACCAGACCGAGGACAGCGGTCAACAGGGCAGCGCGGCCCCAGCGAGAGTGTCCGCTTGATCGCTCGACCCCTTCGGCAACGATGACCGCGGCACAGCCGAGCGCGACGAGTGTAAGAACCGGAAACTCCCAATCCCAGTCGATTGCCGCTCGAGCAAGGTACGCGGCCAGGGCAGATGCTGCGATCGGAACAAAGGGTCGGTGGCGGTAGCGGAGCGA
>JACDCN010000342.1 GCA_013817555.1 Actinomycetota bacterium | reverse complement strand
GAAGTACAGCACCGCTTGGCCGGCCGCAAACGCTTCGCATCGCGTCGTCTTTCAGTCACCTCGATATCTCCCCTGATATCGAGGCTCCCTGCGTCCACCTAGCGCTGCTCGGTTTTCGCTCGGCCCAGCGGCATCGGGCTTCCCGGAGACACCACTAGACTCGCCCGGTGCGGGCGCTTCTGGTCGGGTCGGGTGGGCGGGAGCACGCACTCGCGTGGAAGCTGGCGCAAGCGCCGTCCCTGACCGATCTCCATGCTGCCCCCGGAAGCCCGGGCATCGCGCGGCTGGCCGAGTGTCATCCGATTCGTGCCGAGGATCCCGAGGGCCTTCTTGCTCTGGCCCACGCGCTCGACATCGATCTCGTGGTTGTTGGGCCCGAGGCGCCGCTCGTCAGCGGAGTCGCTGACGTGCTTCGGCCTGCGGGGATCGCGGTCTTCGGGCCGAGCCGAGCCGCGGCCGCGATCGAGGGATCGAAGTCGTTCGCAAAGGACGTCATGGCGGCCGCGGGAGTTCCCGCCGCGGCACAGCTTGCAGTCGCGCGGCCGCCCTGTGTCGTCAAAGCCGACGGCCTCGCTGCGGGCAAGGGCGTCCACGTCTGCAGGTCGCAGAAGGAGCTCGACGTTGGCTTGAAGGCGGTTACGGCGCTCGGCGGCGGGTTCATAGTCGAAGAGCTGCTCGAAGGCCCGGAGGTCTCGTCCTTCGCGATCTGCGACGGCTCCAACGCGATCGCCCTCGTTCCCGCACAGGACTTCAAGCGGGCGTACGACGGTGGCCTCGGGCCGAACACCGGGGGCATGGGCTCCTACGCGCCGGTGCCCGGGCTCGGCGCGGACGCTTCGGAGGAGTTGCTGGAGCTCGTTCACCGACCCGTGCTGGCCGAGCTCCAGCGCCGAGGCTCGTCGTTCGTTGGGCTGCTCTTCGCCGGGCTCATGCTCACGTCCAAGGGACCTCGCGTGCTCGAGTTCAACTGCCGGTTCGGCGATCCCGAGACGCAGTCGGTGCTGCCACTGCTCGAGGGGGATCTGCTGGAGGCGCTCGCGGCGGCGGCCGCGGGAGAGCTAGCCGGCGTTGTGCTCGAGACGTCGCTCGGCGCTGCGGTGACGGTAGTGCTGGCTGCGGAGACATACCCCAAGGGCGTTGATCGTGGCTCGGCTATTGCCGGCGTGGAGGAAGCGGAATCCGAGGGCGCCCTCGTCTTCCACGCAGGAACCGCGCTGCACGGCGACCGGCTGGTGACGAACGGAGGTCGAATCCTCGGGGTGACCGGGCTCGGCGAGACACTGGCCGGCGCGCGTGCGGCCGCTTACGCCGCTGCGGATCGGATTGCGTTCGAGGGGGTTCGTCGGCGAGGGGACATCGCGCTCGACGCCGCGGAAGGAAAGACGATCTCGCTGCATTCAGCGTAGTCCCCGAAAAATCTTAGGGGCCACCCCGGGCCTCCTCCCACTTCAAGCCTAACGCTGAAGTACGTACGGATGGGATACGCCTTCGTGCCGAAAGGTCGACAATCTGCGCGTTGGCGCCGCGACTAGAATCGCGTCGGTGATCCCACGCTACTCCCGACCCGCGATGACGCGCATCTGGTCGGAGGAGGCGAAGCTCGAAAGCTGGCTCGCGGTGGAGCTCGCAGCGCTCGACGCGTGGGAGCAGGTGGGTGCGCTTCCACCGGGTACGGCGCAAGTCATTCGAACACGGGCGACGACTCCGACCCCTGAGCACGTCGCCGAGCTCGAGCGGACCACGAACCACGATGTCGCCGCGTTTGTCGACGCGGTCGCGTCCGAGCTCGGTTCCGAGGGACGCTGGTTCCACTACGGGCTGACCTCCTCTGACGTTCTGGACACCGCGCTCGCGCTGACCGTGCGAGACGCGGGTGGACTCGTTCTCGAGGGGATCGATCGGGCCTCGGCAGCGGTCGTGGAGCGGGCGGATGAGCATCGCGCCACCTTGACCATCGGGCGAACGCACGGGGTGCACGCCGAGCCCACGACGTTCGGACTGAAGCTGGTCAGTTGGGCCTTCCAACTCGCAAGGGACCGGCGACGGGTCGAGAGCGCGCTCGAAGGCATGCGGGTCGGAAAGCTGAGCGGTGCGGTTGGCA
>JACDCN010000105.1 GCA_013817555.1 Actinomycetota bacterium | reverse complement strand
CACGCCGGGTGACGAGGAGCTGGCGGCGATTCTGCGCTCGTCCCGGCGCGACGTGCTCGTGATCGCGAACAAGCTCGACGATCCCCGCCGGGATGCCGAGGCGCTCGAGTTCCACCGGCTCGGGCTCGGTGACCCGATTCCGCTCTCCGCCCTGCACGGCCACGGCACCGGCGACCTCTTGGACGACATCGTCCAGCGACTTCCGGGGAAGGGCGAACGTCCGGTCGGCGAGGAGGCGATCCGCGTGGCGATCCTCGGCCGCCCCAACGTGGGCAAGTCGTCGCTCCTGAACGCGCTCCTCGGCCGCGAGCGGGTGATCGTTTCCGAGGTTCCCGGCACCACGCGGGACTCGATCGACACCGTGCTTCGCCGCGGCGAGACCACCTTCGTGCTCGTCGACACGGCCGGTCTCAGGCGAAAGCGCAGGCAACGACAAGGCATCGAGTACTACTCCGAGCTCCGGGCGCTCGAGGCTGCGGAGCGCGCCGACGTCGCCCTCGTGCTCGTGGACGCGAGCGAGGGTGTCGTCGATCAGGACCTGTCCGTCGCGGACACGGCACGTAAGGCTCAGTGCGCGACCGTCGTCGTCCTCTCCAAGTGGGACGTGGGGGACGTGCGGATCGAGGATGTCCGACCGCACCTGGCAAAGCGGCTGCGGCAGCGGCCTCCGATTCTTGCCGTGTCCTCCACCACGGGGAGGGGACTCGAGCGACTGCTGGACACCGTGGAGGACGTCTTCTCCCGATACGCCGGCCGGATTGCGACCGCGGAGCTGAACCGAGCGTTGCAGGAGCTTCGGGAGGCGCGCCAGCCGCCCGGTCGCCGCGGGCGCCGGCTCAACATTCTGTACGGGACGCAGGTGAGCTCGCGCCCGCCTCGCTTCCGCGTCTTCGTGAACGACCGCCGGCTGGTGACGCGCGACTACGGGTATTGGGTCGAGAATGAGCTCCGCCGACGCTTTAGGCTCGAGGGCGTGCCCGTCTCGATCGACTTCGTGACGTCCGAATGAGAGTCGCTGTCGTTGGCGCCGGGTCGTGGGGCTCCGCGTTCGCGTGTCTCTTGCGTGATCGCGGGCACGACGTGACGCTGGCGGGACGAGACCCCGAGCAGATTGCCGTAATTCGAGAAACGGGGCGGAATCCGCGGTACGCGCACGACGCCGATCTCGGCGGGATCGCGGCTGCCGCGATCGAAGATGCTCGCGTCGGGAGCGCGGAGCTGGTCGTCGTCGCCGTCCCCTCGAGCGTCTTCGGCGATGTCGTCCCGGGGCTTCCGGGGGACGCGCCCGTCCTGATCCTCACGAAGGGCCTCGATCCGAGCACCGGGGAGCGACTGTCGACGCTCGTCACAGGCCGGCCCGTGGCAGTTCTCTCCGGCCCGAACATCGCCGAGGAGATCGCACGTGGGCTCCCCGCCGCGGCGGTCGTCGCGAGCGCGGACCTCGCGCTCGGCGTCCGGCTCCAGCTCGCGATCAACTCGGCGATCTTCCGGGTCTACGTCAACGAGGACATCGTCGGTGTCGAGCTGTGCGCTGCGGCCAAGAACGTGATCGCGCTCGCCGCCGGCGGCGCCGACGGGCTACGCCTCGGCGACAACGCGAAGGCGGCGCTCGTCGCACGGGGGCTCGCCGAGATGGCACGCCTCGCGGAGGCCGCGGGGGCCCGCCCCGACACGTTTGCGGGCCTCGCGGGAATGGGCGATCTGATCGTCACGTGCTGGGCGCCGACGGGCCGGAACCGGCGCGCGGGAGAGCTGATCGCGCAGGGGGCGACGCCGGAGGAGGCGCGCTTCGCGATCGGGATGGTGGTGGAGGGGCTCACGACGGCTCCGGTGCTGCGCGACCTTTCGCACCGGCTCGGGATCGAGCTTCCCATCACCGAAGGCGTTTGCGCCGTGCTCGAAGGCGTCGAGCTCACCGACCTCGTCCAGCAGCTGATGCGCCGCGAGCCGACGACCGAATAGAGCCTGAGAGCGGCTGATCTTCTCTCCGACGGCCGCCTAGAAAGACCGAAGGCCCGCGCGAGCGGGCCCTCGGTGTGCAATCGGAGGGAATGCCTTTCGTACTCAATCGCGCCTTTATAAGACGATCGTGTGAGTTCTCTAAGAACGCCCTAAGAGCGTGCCGGGAACACCCTGGCAACGATGCGTTCGACGCGATCCCCGAGCCGGTCGAGCAGCGTGTCGGCGCGCTCCTGCGAGATGCGCCTCCCCCCGACGGCCTTCGCCAGCTTCGCCTGCACGGGAGCTATCATCGCCGCCTTCAGGCCAGCCACGCTCTTCTCCCGCCTCTCGGCGAGCGCCGAAAGCGAGGTTCCGGGAAGGGCCGCCCGGAGCTCTGCGCGGTCCAGCCCCAGGAACTCTGCGGCCGCTGCAAGCAGCGGGTACCTCCGGTGCTTAGCCTTGAGAGCTTGAGCACCACGGCAAAGACTGCCCTCGGCGATTCGCTCCTTCAACATGGCCGCCCGTTCGGCGGTGATCCCGCCGGACCGCAGCGCGGCGTCAATCCTGGCCGTGAGCCTCTCTTTGACCCTAGTCTCGACCTGCGCGACCGTCATGCCGTGCCTCTCGGCGATCGTGGCGAGCCGTGCCTCGCAGCGCGCGCCTTTGTCCTCGGGACTTTGCCCCGCGAACGCGGCCCCGCCTCCGATCAACAGAGCCACAGCGCCGGTAGCTGCCGCGGCGACATATCGATTCGTTCTCATCGTTCCGACTCTCCTCCCCAGTGACTGTCGACGAAGAAACGCTGTGCGCATGCTGGCAGCCGTCTTTGAAGGTGATTTGAACGATTCGTAAGAACCGCTACGCCGCAGCCCGGACATAGATGCCGTCCGCGGCCTTCTCGCTGAGCGCGCGCTCGACGCCGTCGACCGTGACGGTGAGCTGCCCTGCGGCGGGCTGCGCGCTGCGCACGGACACCTGCGTCCCGGGCACGAGCCCCTCCTCGTAGAACCAGTGCAGGAGGTCGCCGTCGTGCTCGGCGAGCCGCATGATCTCGGCTTCACGTCCGGGGTCGAGATCGCCGAGCGGAACGAGCTCTTTGTTCTCCGCCTGCTCGACCTCCGGCTCCACCGGCCAGCCGTGAGGACAGCGGTCTGGGTGACCGAGACGGTCGTTGATCCGTTCGATCATCTCGTCGGTGAACGTGTCGCCGAGCTCGTCCGCGTGCACGTGCGACTCGCCGGCCGTATAGCCCATGAAGTCGGTCAGGAAGCGCTCGATGATGCGGTGCTTGCGGACGACGCGCTTGGCCCGCTCCGTTCCGGTCGGGGTGAGAATCGCTTCCTTCTGGTCGCCCCGCTCGACGAGACCCTCTGCTTCGAGACGCTTCAACATCTCTCCCGCCGAGGCGCGCGAGACCCCGAGCATCTCGGCGACCCGTGCTGCGATCGCCGTCGACCCGGTCGACGGCCGGTACTCCCCGATCGGGAACGCGAGAAAGTAGATGGTCTCGAGGTACTCGTCGACGGAGTGCCCGTGCGGCTGTGCCATGGAAGCAATCTACCCGGCTTGGCCGGACTCGAAGCGGTGCGCAGAGGAGATGAGGTAGAGGATGGGCGCCGAGGCGACGATCAGGACGAGAGCCGGGACGGCGGCCTGTGAGTAGGCGCCGACCTGCGTCAGCTTCCAGATCTCGGTGGCGAGAGTCTCGAACCCGATCGGCCGCAGGAGCAGCGTTGCCGGGAGCTCTTTCATCGCCGACAGAAAGACGAGCGCCGCTCCCGCGAGCACGCCGGAGCGGACGAGCGGGACCGTGACCCGAGCGAAGGTCTGGAGGGGACCGCGTCCGAGGCTCCGCGCGGCCTCCTCGTAGCGAGGGCTCACACGTTCGAGCGCCGACTCGACTCCGGCGAGCGCCTGGGGAAAGAAGCGCACGACATAGGCGAACACCAGGAGCGCCAGCGTCTGGTAGACGGGCGACGCATAGCGGGCGGCAAAGAAAACGAGGGAGAGCGCGATGACGAGGCCGGGCAGGGCATTTCCGGCGTACGAGAGCCGTTCCAACAGTCGCGAGCTCGGCGAAGGATGGCGGAGTGCCAGGACAGCGATCGGCAGCGCCGCGAGGACGGCCACGGCCCCCGCGAGCCCGGAAGCCCCGAGAGAGTTGAGCGTCTCGCCCCAGGGCATCGTGAACTCGCGCTCGTTGACGATCCCGCGCGCGAGCCAGTAGCCGAGAACTCCCGCAGGAAGGACAAGGAAGAGCCCGACGACGACGGTGCAGAAGCCGAGCGCCGGCCCTGTCCACCGCCCGAGCGCCACGACCGGCTGCGGCCGCTGCGTCCCAGGGCCGGTCCGGTAGAGACGACCTCGCTGCCGGGCGCGATACTCGAGGACGAGCACTACCGCCGTGAGCGCGACGAGGAGCAGCGCGAGCGTCGCGGCCGGGGCGCGGTCGAACAGGCTCCGGTATTGAACGTAGATCGACCGCGTGAGCGTGTCGTAGTCCATGAGCGAGACGACGCCGAAGTCGGAGAAGGTGTACAAGGCGACGAGGAGCGCTCCGAGCCCGACCGCAGGACGCAGCGCCGGCGCGGTGACGCGCCAGAACGCGCGACGGCTCGAGCTGCCGAGGCCGCGGGCCGCTTCGTCGAGTGAGGGATCGAGGCTCCGAAGCGCGGTCTGAGTCAGCAGGAACACGTACGGGTAGGTCGCCAGCGTCAGGGCGATCAGCGATCCCCAGTACCCCCTCACCTCGGGAAGACGCTCGACGCCGAGCGCCTCTGCCAGCAGCCCTCGCTCGCCGAAGAACCCGAGCAGGCAGAACGCGGCGACGTAGCTCGGGATGACCAGCGGAAGCGCGCCCGCCGTGGCCCACAGCCGCCGCGCCGGCAGGTCCGTGCGGGTGACGAGCCACGCGAGCGGAACCGCGACGAGAACCGAAGCGAGAACGACTCCGGCCGCGAGCAGCACGGTGTTCCAGACCAGTCGCCACGTCGACGACTCGCCGAGGATCTCCAACGCCCGACCGCTACCGGCGACCCGTATCACGAGGTAGGCGAGCGGCAGCAGGAGGAGCGCGACGACGAGGCCCGCCGTCACGACGAGCGGGAGCGGAGCGCGCCCCGCCGAGTTGCGCAAGGCCGGAATCCGCTTGCGCGGATTCCGGCCGCGCAAAGATTCCGGAGTGGGGCTCATGTCAGATAGCCGGTCTCGCGCAGAAGCTCGATCGTCGCCTCGTGCTCGGCGCCGAAGCTCGTGAGGTCGACGGACGGGCCCTCGAGCGAGTCGAGCGGAGGGAGACCGGGCCTCCCGTCGATTCCCTCGACGAGCGGATACTCAGCCTCTTCCGCTTCCTCGACGTAGAAGCGCTGGCCTTCCGGGGAGAGGAGGAACTCGACGAAGCGCTCCGCCGCCGACGCGTTGCCAGCGCTCTCGAGAACACCGACGCCGGCGACGCTCACGAGCGCGCCCGGATCGCCCGCCTCGAGGAAGTGGTTCGCGATCGGCGCAGCAGGCTGTTCTTCCTGAACGAGGTAGAGGTAGTAGTGGTTGACGAGACCGAGATCGATCTCGCCGGCCGCGGCCGCTTCGACGACAGGGGTGTTCTTCTCGTACTCCTTGGGGTCGTTCTCCTGCAGGTCGAGAAGCCATTGACGCGTCGCGTCGTCGCCCTCGGCCAGGCGCATCGCGGTCACGAAGGCCTGGAAGGACGCATTCGTGGGGGCGATTCCTATCCGCCCCTTCCAGGCGGGGTCCGTCAGCTCGAAGACCGAGTCGGGAACCTCGTCCTCAGAAAGCGCCTCGGTGTTGTAAACGATGACCCGCGAGCGTCCCGAGGTGCCGATCCATCTGCCGTCTGAGTCGCGAAACCGCTCCGGAACCATTCCCAGGATTCCGTCCGAGAGCGGGTCGAGCTCGTCCTCGACTGCGCCCAGGGAGCCCGGATCCTGCGCCCAGAACACATCCGCGGGGGAGTTCTCGCCCTCCTCCGCGATCGTCGCAGCGAGCTCGGCGCTGTCCCCGTAGCGCACCTCGACCTCGATCCCCGTCTCGTCCGTGAACAGCTCGAAGAGCGGGGCGACCAGCTCTTCCTCGCGCCCGGAGTAGACCGTGATCGTGTGGTCCGTGCCGCCGCCACAGCCGGCCGCCGCGGCTGCGGTGACGATGACGACTGCCAGACCTGCGAGTGGTTTCAATGTGTGCTGACCCTCCGCGTAAGGGTTTCCGTAGCCGGGATGTAAGGCAGACCTTACACGTACCCTACACAGTACGACGCTCGGAGCCGAGCCGCCCGTCCTCCCGCCCGCCGCCTCCTACACCGCGACGTCTGCGAGATACGCGCGCGTCCGCTCGGCCTCCCGCACCGAGCCGAGCTGCTCGAAAACGGGGAGAGCGGCTGCAAGCTCGCGCCCGGCGTCCTGCTGTCCGCCGGCGACGAGCACCTCGGCGAGCAAGAGACGCGACCACGCCTCCTCCCAACGGGCTCCGAGTGCCGCGAACCCCTCGGTGGACCGGCGCAAGAGCGGCGCCGCGCGCTCCACGTCGCCGGCGGCGGCGGCCGCTCGGCCTTCGAGCCGGTCGGCGTAGAGCGGGAGCTGGAGCTGCTCGCCGATCTCGGCCTCGGCGCGCGTGGCCGCAACGAGCCCGGCGGCGTCCTCCCACCTCTGCTGCGTCGCCGTGATCTCGCACAGGAGCTCGAGCGTGAGTCCCGCGCCCGCCGTGCGGGGCATGAGCGGACACAGCACGAGCGCCTCCTCGAAGCGCCCCCGGTGCGCCAGCGCGAGGGCCAGGGGCTGCGCCTGCAGCGACCCTCGACGGCGCATGGAGCGCACGGAGTCGAAGTACCGCCGCCCCAGCTCGATGTAGCGATCGGCCTCGTCGAGCTCGCCACGCAGCTGTCGGCAGAGAGCGGTGAACGTGTACGCGCGCATCGTGTAGCCGGCCGGCAGCTCCCGCGGATCCTCCGCGACGACTCGCTCGAGCTCCGCCTGGTCGGCGAGCGCACTCTCCCACTGCCCGAGCATGAATCGGGCCGCGACGCGCCAGGTGAGGCCGTGGAGATACGAGCCCGAGTCGATCCCGCCCGAGCGCTCGACGCATGCGCTCGCGTGCGCTTCGGCCTCCGCGTAGCGACC
>JACDCN010000104.1 GCA_013817555.1 Actinomycetota bacterium | reverse complement strand
CTGCGTGGGCGTCACCGGTGACCGGACCGACCACGAGACCCGCGAGCTGCACTTCGCCGGATCGGCCCGCTAGCTCACTGGGAGCGAGCGAGGGATTTCCGCCTCCGGCAATCGACGTGTAGAGGAGGAAGACAGCGAGAACCGCAGCCACCGAGAGCGCAATCACGAGCCGCGCAGGACTAGCCGTGCGTGCCACAGAGAGAGTCTAGCCCTGGAAGCCGGGAAAACAGCTGAACAGGTGGTTACGCCGCGTCGCGCTCGGGCCAGGCGGATGCGGTGGCGCGTCGCTCCGGGAGGCGGTAGCCGTGCTCCATGCAGAGCTCACCGAGTGATTCCTCGGTCAGCGCGTCGCAATACCCCTTGCCGTATGCCGCGCGGATGAAGGCGGCGACGACCTCGAGATTCCATTCGGACACATCGACGGCCTCACGCCAGAGATCGGAGATGCGGAGATCGATGTCGAGTTCGAGGAGATCGATGCGGGAGGGCTCTGTGGACACATTTCGAGCGTACGCAGGCAGTCGGACGGACTATTGGCGCGTCGGCTTCACGGCCGCGGCGCTCCCCTCACAACCTGCCTCACACCTCCTCGCCCCGCACCGTGAACGGAAGCGTCCAGTCCTCGCGGGAGTTGCCGTCGATGGTGAGACGCCATTCGTAGCGTCCCGGCTCGAGCGGCAGGGGCGTCGAGGTCACGGCGACCGGGAAGTCGAGCGGCGTTCCGGGCTTGAGGCCGGGAGGTCGTCCGACTTCGAACTCACCGCCGAACGCGACCGACTGCTCGTCGTCGCCCTCGTCCGTCTCGAGGACGACCTCCGCCCCGTCCGAATCGACGAGCTCCACTGCGAACACGTGCAACGTGTTTGCCTGGTCCCACGGCACCTGGATCAGGAGGCCGATGCCGAAGGAAGCCGGCTCGGGACCCGTCTGCGACCAACCGCCGCCGACGATCGTGAGCTTGCCGTCCGAGACGACCGCGTAGTCGGCAAGGAGCATCGTGGCCTTCACGCACGGGAGCCAATCACATCGAGTACTAGCATGAAGGCGTGTCCTCGAGGATCCGCATCGGCCCTGCTCGCTTTCCTTCACGCGAGTCACCCGAGGAGGCGCTGAACATCCTTCTCGAGCGCGGCTACACGGCGTGCGAGATCGACTTCGAGAGCGGCTTCTGGATGGATTACCCGTTCGCCGACCGACTCGGCGAGCTCGCCCTCGAGCACGACATCGCGCTGTCGGTGCACGCGCCGCTCTTCGGATTCATGGGCCATCTGGAGGCCAGCGGGCGCAAGTTCACCTCTGCGGTCGGAGCTCTCGACCGAAGCGCGGGCATCGCTGCGGCCTGCGGGGCCGAGCTCGTGGTCTTCCACCCGGGATTCTTGCTCGGCCGGAGCCGTGAAGACGCGCTCGATGCGGTGGTCGAGCAGCTGGGGACGCTTCGCGAACGTCTCGAAGGCAAGGATCGCGCGGTGACATTCGGCGTCGAGGTCATGGGGCGCGTGCGCGATCTCGGTTCCCTCGACGACGTCGTCGAGATCTCGCGCCGGGCGACCTGGGTGCGGCCGGTGCTCGACTTCGCACACATGCACGCCACTAGCGACGGGGCGTTCGTCGACAAGAGTCCGTTCGCGAGCGCTCTTGCCACCGCGGACGGGGCCCTGGCTCCGGGAGCACCCTTTCACATTCACTTCTCCGACATCGCTTTCGCGAATCGGAACGAGACGAAGCATCTCCCGTATGGAGACGGCACGCTGCGGGCCGACCCTCTCCGTGACGCCCTCGACGGATTCGAGCGTCCGGCCACGGTGATCTCCGAGTCGCCTGACGAGCGGTCGAGTCAGGCGATCCGGGCGGTGCTCGAGGGTGCCGGCAAGAGCTCGGCCAGACGCGCTTCGTAGACACTCGCGTCGCCGTTTCGGCCAGGGACCTGCTGAAGCCGCACCATTCGCTCAAGCGGCTCGAGCTCGAACACCTTGAAGTCTCCTTCACGCGCGAGCTCGAGCGCTGAGTCGAGAAGCTCCTCCGCTTCCGGGCCGCGTCCCTGCGCCGACCGGACCGCGGCGAGCGCCGTGGCGGCCGCGACCTGAGCGCTCGTATCTCGAACGCCCGCGTTCGAGCGAGCGTCGATGGCAAGGCGCTCCGCCTCGTCGACCTTTCCGAGATCGGCCAGCGTCTCGGCGAGCGCCGCCTGCTGATCGGGGAGCACGCCGAGGTCGCCTCGGGTCTCCGTGATCCGGACCGCTTCCCGCATGAGCTTTTCAGCGCGCTTCAAGTCTCCCTTCAAGCGAGCGATCCAGCCCAGTTTCGCCAGGGCGGCGGAGACCGCAGGCTCGACACCGAGCTCTGCTGAGCTCGCACGCACCTCTTCGAAGAGCGTCTCAGCCGCGTCGAGCTCTCCCTTCAGGGTCAAGAACCAACCGTAGGAGAGGGTCGCGCCGACGCGCGCACGGACGCTCCCGCTCTCGCCGGCGAGCTCGAGTGCGCGGGTGAGCAGCAGCTCAGCCTCGTCGAGCTCGAGTCGGAGGATGTGCGTCTGGGCGAGCGCCTGCGCCGCGAGCGTCTGGAGATCCTTGCGGCCGGCATCGAGCGCGATCACGTACGCCCGCTCCATATAGCGAACGGTGTCCTCCATCTCGCCGAGCCAGCCGGCGCTCGTCGCCCGGACGGTGAGCGCGTCGAAATGGGCGACCGGGTCGTCCTTTCCTTCCAGCAGCTCGAGTGCCTCGTCGACGATGGACTTCGACTTCGTGCAGTCGCCGTGGCGCTTGAGCATGGCCTCACCGAGCGCCGTCAGCGCGAGCGCCTCGATCACCGGCTCGTCGCGCTCGCGCGCAAGCTCCCGCACTTTGGTCATCTCCACATCCACAGCCCCCCAGTCCTGCAACCGCCAGGCAGCGCGCGCGGCGACGTAGCGTGCCCCGAGGGTCGGTCGAAGCTCGACCGCGCGCAGACCGAGCCTGCGGGCGGTTGGGTAGGCCTCACGCGCGATCGCGCGCTTGGCGGCCTTCACCAACGCGTCACCGGTTTCCTGCGCGAGATCCTCGGGGGGCGCGCCCTCGAGCTCGGTCAGGAACTCGACCGCCTGATCGAGGTGATACGCGCGAATCTCGAGGAGCTCTTCTCCCGTCCGGTCGGCGAGCCACTCGGCAAAGCGCGCGTGGTACTGGGCACGGGAGAGCTTTGCTAGCCCTGAGTATGCGACCTCGCGAATCAGGAGATGCTTGAACCGATACGCGGGTTCGCCCGAGATCGACGAGCGCGGCTCCCGCAGCACGAACTCCCGCAGCTGAAGGTCGTCGAGCAGCGCGTCGATGTCCTCCACGTCCGGCGACAGATGTTCGAGCGCGCCTTTCCAGAACACCCGCCCGACCACGGAAGCCCGCTGGAGAAGGACCTTGCCGGCCGGCGGCAGATGATCGATGCGCGCGGCGATCAACGCTTGCAACGTGTCCGGGATACGCCCCGGCGCGCCGCTTGCGGAGCCGCTCTCGACAAGCATGCGGATCGTCTCCTCGACGAACAGCGGGTTGCCCTCCGCGCGCTCCAGCACTTCCCTCGATGGAATGGCAAGGGCCTCGCCGGACTCCCCGGCGAGCTGAGCCAGGAGCTTCTGGACGAGGAGCTCGCTCTCTTCCTCCGACAGAGGCTCGAGCTCGATCGCAGTCGCACGCACCCGTCCGCCGCTCCAACCTGCTCGCTGTTCGAGCAGCTCGGGCCGCGCGAGGCAGATGATGAGCAGCGGCGCGCGCACCCAATCGGCGAGATGCTCGATCAACTCCAGCAGGGGCTCCTCGGCCCAGTGGATGTCCTCGAAGAAGAGAACGAGCGGCTGCACTTCTGCGAGCGTCACCACGAGCTCGCGGGCGGCCCACGCGATCTCCTGCGAGCTCCGTTCGCCTTCGAGCGCCTCGAGCATGCCGGATGCCAGACCGAGCACGTCCGCGACGGCTTCCTCCTCGCAGCACTCGCGCAGCTTCGCGAACGCCTCCTCGAGCGGGTCGTCGTCGGAGATCCCGGCCGCAGCTTTGATCATCTCGGCCAGAGGCCAGTAAGTGACCCCCTCGCCGTAGGGGAGACAGCGTCCGGACAGGACGCTCGCGCGCTCGAGCCCATCGATGAATTCCCTGGCGAGACGGCTCTTGCCGACTCCCGGCTCGCCGAAGATGGTGAAGAGATGCGCGCGTCGGTCGCGAACGGTTCGCGCGAAGGTGTTCTCGAGGAGCTCGAGCTCCTCCTCGCGTCCGACGAGCGGCGCGCGCGGGCCCATCGGCCTCCCGGGGCCGTCTATCGCGTCCACTAGACGCCAGGCCCTGAGCGCCGATCCCATCCCTTTCAGCTCGAGGGGGCCTGCATCCTCGACCACGAGGCTCGCCGCGGCGAGACGGTACGCGGTCGGCCCGATCAGGATCTCCCCCGGCCGTGCGACCTGCTGGAGGCGCGCCGCCAGGTTCACGGCCTCGCCGGTTGCGAAGGTGGAATCGGAGTCTTCGACGACGAGCTCCCCGGCCTCGATGCCGATCCTCGCCTCGAGCCCGAGCTCTCCGACGGCCTGGCGCATCGAGACCGCCGCGCGGGCGGCTCGCTGAGCGTCGTCCTCGTGCGCTTGCGGAACGCCGAAAGCTGCCAGCACGGCGTCGCCCGCGAACTTCTCCACGATCCCTCCGTGCAGCGTGACGCAGTGCGACACCTTCTCGAAGAACTGGTTCACGCGTCGCCGGACGATCTCGGGATCCGAGCCGGTAACGAGGCCCGAGGAGTCGACCAGATCCACGAACAGCACCGTGGCGAGCTTGCGTTCCATTCTCGAAGTGTAGAAACGCAGCCGGGGGCGATGGTCATCCCGCGCGCGACTCCCGCCCTCATTAGCATCAACCCGTGCTCGATCCCGCTGTCTTCAAGGCCTACGACATCCGGGGGCTCTATGAAGCCGAGCTGGACGAAGACGGCGCATACCGCGTCGGACGTGCATACGTGGAGCACTTCGAGCCCCGAGCGATCACGGTCGGACGGGACATGCGGCTGTCCTCGCCCACGATGGCGGCGGCATTCATCGAAGGCGCGGCGGACGGCGGCGCGGACGTCCTCGACATCGGCCTCGTCGGAACGGAGATGGTGTACTTCGCAGTCGTCGAGCTCGGTCTCGATGGCGGGGCCTGCATCACTGCGTCGCACAACCCCAAGGAGTACACGGGGATGAAGATCGTACGGCGGGGAGCGCTGCCAGTCGGCGGCGACTCTGGGCTGGCGGAGATCCGTGCCCGGGGACTCGAGGAGTTCGGCACGGTGCAGAAGCGCGGCGAGGTGCGACAGGAGGACATCTGGCCGGGCTTCGTGGAGAAGGTGCTGTCCTTCGTCGATATGGACGCGATCCGCCCGTTGCGGGTCGTCGTCGACGCCGCCAACGGCATGGCCGGCGCGATGCTCCCGCCCGTGCTCGAGCGGCTTCCGCAACTCGAAGTCGTACGCTGCTTCTTCGAGCCGGACGGGACGTTCCCGAACCACGAGCCGAACCCCCTGCTGCCCGAGAACCGCGCGTTCATCATCGCGCGGACCCAGGAGGAGAGCGCCGATCTCGGGGTCGCGTACGACGGGGACGCCGACCGCTGCTTCTTCGTCGACGACACCGGCGAGTTCGTCCCGGGCGACTTCGTAACCGCGCTGCTCGCCGAGAGCGTGCTCGAGCGGGAGCCCGGCGCGAAGGTGATCTACGACGTGCGCGCGAGCCGAGCCGTCCCGGAGACCATCGAGCGGGCAGGAGGCGTCCCGCTCGTCAATCGTGTCGGCCACGCGTTCATCAAACAGCGCATGCGAAAGGAAGGCGCGGCCTTCGGCGGCGAGGTCTCGGCGCACTACTACTTCCGCGACTTCTCCCAAGCCGACTCCGGCGTCGTCCCCTTCCTGCTCATGGTCGACCTGCTCTCGCGCCGGGGAAAGAAGCTCTCGGAGCTCCTCGCGCCCTTTCGTGAGCGCTTCTTCCTTACAGGCGAGATCAACACCCCTGTTGCGGACGTTCCCTTGAAGCTCCAGGAGCTGAAGGAGCGCTACGCCGACGAAGGCGGCCGCATCTCGCATCTCGACGGGCTCTCGGTTGACTTCGACGACTGGCACTTCAACGTGCGGCCCTCGAACACCGAGCCGCTGCTCCGGTTGAACCTGGAAGCGTTGTCCCAAAGCGTGATGGAGGAAAGGCGCGAGGAGGTTCTCGCGCTGATCCGTGGCTAACGCAGGCGATCGAGCCGAGCTCGGCGCGGTGACCAGCCACAGACCGCCGTTCAAGTTCTCGGCGCTGGCCCGCGTCTGGTTCTCGGACACGGATGCGCAGGGGATCGTCTATTACGGCAGGTACCTCCCCTACTTCGACCATGCGCGAACCGAGTACCACCGCCATCTCTCGAACGCGCCGTTCTCGCAGGCAGGCGGCGACTTGGTCATGCGGGCGCTGCAGGTCGAGTACCACGCGCCCGCGCGTTTCGACGACCTGATCGAAGCGTTCGTCCGCGTCAGCCGCATCGGGACGACGAGCATGACCTACCAGTGCGCCGCTTATCTGCTCCCCGACCAGGTGCTGATGGTGACCGCCGAGCTTACGGTCGTCCTCGTCGACCTCGCCGACCGGAGACCGGTGCCGATTCCCGACGCAATTCGCGAAGCGGTCAAGGCGTTCGAAGGCGACGACCTCGCAACGTGACCCCTCGGCCCCTCGCGGCGCTCGATCAGGTATTGGAATGGGAAGCCGAGCCGGACGACGTGTTGCGCGCCGCGGCTTCTGCGCTGGTCGAGGAATCGGAGATCGTCTGGGCCGGAATCTCGTTCCTCGAGCAAGGCGATCTCGTGCTCGGCCCGGCCGCGGGCGAGCCCGACGAGAAGCGACGGCAATGTGTCCAGATCACGTACCAAGGAGAGCCGGTGGGCGAGCTTTCCGTAGACGGCGAGACCGATCGAGAGCTTCTCGAGCGGGTCGCGGCTCTCCTCTCGACCCATGCGCTCGTCGGATGGGATACAGGCGGAGAGCGTTGGGAGCCGTGACGCTGGAGTAGGGAGAGGAATGCCGCGCGCTCACCCTGAGGCGAGCGTGCGGCCCCCTTCCCTC
>JACDCN010000103.1 GCA_013817555.1 Actinomycetota bacterium | reverse complement strand
GCGGCTGCTCGAGCCGGGCGACGAGGTGACGATCTCGATCGAAGGGGTCGGCACGCTGACCAACCCGGTCGTCGCGGGTTGACGGTGAACACCGTCTCGCGGACCGTCCTGCGCGAGCAGATCAAGGAGATCCTCCTCGAGCGAATCCTCCGCGGTGAGCTCGAGCCGGGCGAACGTCTCGTCGAGACCCGGCTGGCACGTGAGCTCGGAACGAGCCAGGCGCCGGTGCGTGAGGCGCTCCGGGATCTCCAGCTCTTGCGGCTCGTTGAGTCCGAGCCGTTTCGCGGCGCCCGGGTTCGCGCGGTCGACGACTCGCAGCTGCTTCCGGTCTTTCCTGTTCGCGCTGTTCTCGAGGAGCTGGCCGCTCGCGAAGCGGCGAGAAAGGCGAAGGGCGAGGTCGGAGTTCTCGATCGGGAGCTCGAGGCGATGCGTGACGCTGCGGCGCGCGGAGACTGGCGAACGCAGATCTCACACGACATCGCCTTCCATCGCGCGATGGTCGAGCTCGCGGGTAATGAGCCGCTTCTGCAGAGCTGGCTAGGGCTCGGAATAGAGGTCTCGACCGCGTTCGCCGTCTACTGGACGTTCTGGGATCAGTCCGACCTGGCCGAGTTCCACGTCCCTATCGTCGAGGCGATCCGGGCGGGAGACAAGGCGCGCGCCGGATCGGAGGCCCGCAAGCACGTCCGGCGCACGGAGCGCGTCGTCCGCCGGAGGACGCGCGCAGCCGAGCGTCAGATGCCCGGACGGGTGGAGGTGCCGCTATGAAGCTCGGACTGCTCACTGCTCCCTTCCCTCGCCGCTCGCTCGAGCGCGTCGCCGAGTGGGCTGCCGGCGAAGGCTTCGAGATGCTCGAGGTCGCGTGCTGGCCGACCGCAGGCGCAGAGCGGCGCCGCTACGCCGGCACAGCGCACATCGACGTCTCGGACTTCGATCCGGATCGCGTGCGGGAGACACTCGAGAAGCACGGTCTCGAGATCTCGTCGCTCGCCTACTACCCCAACAACCTGCACCCCGATCCGAAAGAGCGCCGGGCCGCGAACACGCACCTGCGCAAGGTGATCGACGCCGCGGCTGCGCTCGAAGTCCCCATTGTCGGCACCTTCGTCGGGCGCGACAAGACGAAGAACGTGCCCGACAATTTCCGCGAGTTCCGCAAGGTCTGGCCCAGACTCGTCGACTACGCCGAGTCGAAGGGAGTCAAGTTCGCGATCGAGAACTGCCCGATGATCTTCAGCTGGGACGAGTGGCCCGGCGGCACGAATCTCGCCTCCACCCCGGCCGCCTGGGACGAGATGTTCTCGATCGTGGACAGCCCCAGCTTCGGCCTCAACCTCGACCCGTCGCACCTCGTGTGGCTCCAGATCGACTACGAGCGGGTCGTGCGCGACTACGCGGCGAAGATCCTGCACGTGCACGCGAAGGATCTCGAGGTCGACCGCGAGGGCCTGTACCGGAACGGGACGCTCTCGCTCGGGATGGGCTGGCAGGTGCCGCGTCTACCGGGACTGGGCGAGGTGCGCTGGGACCGCTTCGTGGCCGCCCTGTACCGAGCCGGATACGACTACGTCGTCTCGATCGAGCACGAGGATCGCGACTTCGAGGCGACCGAGGATGTCGTGAAGCGCGGCTTTCTGATCGCCCGCGACACCCTCCGCCCACTCCTCCACTAGCCTCGCGCGCGGAAGTGCTCGACGGTGCTGCGTACGCCGTCGGACAGGGACGTGCTCGGGAGCGGACCGACCAGTCGCTCGAGGAGGCCCGACTCGAGCGACTCGGGAAACGGAAGCGCGGTGTCCGCCCACATGAGCTTGCCTGCCACGTCGGGGGCCGCCTGTTCGATCGCAGCGACGACCTCGTGCATCGTCGAAGGCTCGCCCGGGAAGTTCGCGACGTGCGCGCCGTCGTTCGCCGCACGAGCGGCGAGCGCAAAGGCGCGTCCGACGTCGGGTGCGAAGTCGTACTGCGCCGTCCCGCCGTAACCGATCTCGAAGCCCTCACCGCGTGCCGCGGCCGCCATCGCGAGCGTCGGGCCGGAGGTCATGCCCTGGTCGCGCCCGGGCCCGTACACGATGTACGGCCGGATTCCGATCGACGCCACACCGTCGTCCTGCAAGGAGACGCGCGCTGTGCCCTCGTTCGCGAGCTTGTAGGCGCCGTAGAGCGTCGAAGGCGCAGTTCCTCCGGACTCGGGAGCGGGAGAGGGGTCGCTCGCGTTGTAGACAGCCGTCGAGCTCGCGTAGGCGAGACCTGGGATCCGGTCGAGTCGCGCCTTCACGGCCTCGAAGACGACAACGGTGCCGACAACGTTGACCCGAGCGCCACGGACGGGGTCCGCACGGCAGAATGGCACCTGCAACGCCGCGAGGTGGATGACTCTGGTGATCTCGTGCTCGTCCAGAGCTTGGCCGAGAGCCTCTCCGTCGGTGACGTCGCCCGGCACCAGCGTCACTCGACCCCGCTCGGCCTCGTCGAGGATCAACCGGAGCCGGCTGTCGTCATCGCCAAGGTCGTAGCCGACGGGATCCTCGCCGTCGTCGAGCAGAGCCTTGATCGTCCAAGCGCCGACGCACCCGAGCGCGCCGGTGACGAGCGTCCGTTCAGGCAAGCGGCGCGTCCTGGTAGACGGTGACGAGCTCGGTGTAGAACTCGATCGCAGCGCGGCCCTGCTCGTGCGGCCCCCAGCCGGAGCCCTTGACGCCGCCGAAGGGCACGTGCACATCGGCGCCGGCAGTCTGGGAGTTCACGTGGATGATCCCGGCCCCGATCTCCTCGCTGAACCGCTGCACCGCGTACAGGTCACGGGTGAAGATCGAGGCGGAGAGGCCGAAGCGCACCGCGTTCGCCCGCTCCATCGCCTCGTCGAGAGTTGCGAAGCAGTAGAGAGATGTGACCGGCCCGAACACCTCCTCGCACGAGAGCTCGGCGTCGTCCGCGAGCCCCTCGAACACGGTCGGTGCGATCAGATACCCGTCGTCGTCCGCACGCTCCCCGCCGGCGAGCACGGTTCCGCCTTCGCCGCGAGCACGCTCGATCGCGCCGAGGATCTCATCCATCGCCGCCTCGTGCACTACTGGGCCGACCTCGACCTCGGGATCGGCGGGGTCGCCGACCTTGCCTGCCGCGACCCGCGCCAGCAGCCGGTCTCGGAACTCGTCGTAGACCTCGTCCTGGACGAGGATGCGGCGGGTCGCCGTGCACTTCTGGCCGGCCGACCAAAATGCCCCGGCGAAGGAGGCCTCGACCGCACGGTCGAGCTCCGCGTCCGCCATCACGATCAGCGGGTTGTGGCCGCCCAGCTCGAGCTGGACGCGGCAGTCCCGTGCCGTCGCCGCCTCGCGCACGCCCTGCCCGACGGCCACCGACCCCGTGAACGAGATGGCGCGCGTGCCAGGGTTCCGAACGAGCTCGGCGCCGGCTTTCGAGCCCGACCCCGTGAGCACGTTCAACACACCCGCCGGCAGACCGGCCTCCGCGAAGCTCTCGGCGACGTGCAGTCCCGTGCGCGGCGCCTCGTACCCGAGCTTCAGCACCACCGTGTTGCCGTAGATCAACGCGGGCGCGAGCTTCCATACGGGAATCGCGATCGGGAAGTTCCACGGCGTGATCAGGCCGACCGCGCCGAGCGGCCGGCGCAGGGTGTAGAGCCGCTGATTCGCGACCGAGGGCGCATACATCTCCCCCACTGGGCGCCAGGCCTCGCCCGCCGCATAGCGGAGGATCGTCGCGGCGCGCAACGCCTCGAGCCGCGATTCGCGCAGCGGCTTTCCCATCTCTGCGGTCATGTCCTGGGCGATCTGCTCCGCGCGCGCCTCGAGGACGTTCGCGGCCTTGCCGAAGAACGCAGCCCGCTGTCCTGCAGGCAACGCAGCCCAGGACGGGAATGCCTCGCGTGCTGCGTCGATCGCCGCGCTTGCGTCGTCCGCGTCCGAGGACGGATAAACCCCGGTGACCTCGGACGGCCGCCAGGGATTGCGCTTCTCGTAGGTATCGCCGCTAGCGCTGTCGCGCCACTCGCCGCCGACGTAGTTCCTGGCGGGCGAGCCAGTGAGAGTCTCAGACATGAGCTGCTGTCCTTTCGAGGAGGCTGGACGCGAGCACGACGGGGTTCGAGAGGATGCCGATGCCGGGCACCTCGATCTCGACGACATGACCCGGTTCGAGCGTGAAGTCGTCAGGTGGAACGAGGCCGGTGCCGGTGAGAAGCACGCTTCCGGGCGGAACCGGGTTGTCGCGAACGAGGAACTCGACGAGCTCCTCGAATGAGCGCTTCATGCGCGCCGTCGACGTCTCGCCCGTGAAAAGCTCGGCGCCGGTCGCATCGAGAATCCGCATCCGGATCTCGAACGGCTCGCTCGGAACCGGAGAGAGCACCGCCGGCCCGAGCGCGCACGCGCCTGCGTACACCTTGGCCTGAGGAAGGTAGAGCGGGTTCGCGCCCTCGATCTCGCGAGAGGACACGTCGTTTCCGATCGTGACGCCCGCGATGTCTCCATCCTCGCCGAGCACGAGGCCGATCTCCGGCTCGGGGACGTTCCAGGCGGAGTCCGAGCGGATGCCGATCGGCTGGCCGGGGCCGACCGTGCGGCGACACCCCGCGTCCTTGAGAAAAAGCTCCGGCCGCTCGGCGTCGTAGACCAGGGAGTAGACGTCCTCGACCGCGCTCTCCTCGATCCGCGCGTCGCGCGAGCGCTCGTACGTCACTCCCGCGCACCAGACCTCGGGCGGCTCGAGCGGAAGCAGGAGCTCGCACGGATCGGCCAACGTGAGCCGGTCGGCGTCGAGCGCGCCCACGCACCTGCCGCTCTCCGTCACGACCACGCCGCTGTTGACGACTCCGCGCTCGACGCCGTTCGGACCACGAACCCGGACGCGGAGCATCAGTAGACCGCCCGCCCGCCGGAGATGTCGTACGTCGCACCGGTCGAGAAGGAGCACTCCTCGCTCGCCAGCCAGCAGATGAGCGCAGCGACCTCGTCCGGGCTACCCATACGCCCCATGGGGATGCGCTCGACCATGTAGTCGATGTGCGCCTGCGAGACCCCTTCCAGGATCGGCGTCTCGATCACCGCGGGCGCGACGCAGTTGACGAGAACGCCGGTCCGGGCGAGATCCTTGCCGATCGCTTTGGTCAGCGCGATCACCGCGGCCTTGGATGCGGAGTACGCAGCGGCCATCGGGTTGCCCTCCTTGCCGGCGATCGAGGCCACGTTGACGATGCGGCCGTAGCCGCGCCCGACCATCCCGGGAGCGACGGTTCGGTTGCAGAAGAAGACACCGTCAGTGTTGATCGCGAGGACCCGACGCCATTCCTCGTCCGAGATCTCCATGCTGGGAAGCGAGACGCCCGGCACGCCGGCGGAGCAAACGAGCACGTCGATCGGACCGAGCTCCTTCTCCGCGCGATGTACGGCGGTCTCGATGTCGGCGGACTTCGAGACGTCGCCCGCGAGCGCGAGCACGCCTTCGGCCGACGCAGGCTGCAGGTCGAACGAAGCCACAGCGGCACCCTCGGCTACGAGTCGCCGTGCGACAGCCGCGCCGATCCCGCTCGCTCCACCGGTGACAAGCGCCACCCGCCTGGAAAATCGATAATCGTTGCTCACGTGTGGGCCAAGCCTAGAGTCTGACGACATGGACTTCGATCCGAAGCGCGACTACCCGCTGGGAACGCAGCGTCCCGACCTGGTGTCGACGCCGAGCGGGATTCCGCTGACGGACGTCACGCTGGACTCGCTGCGAGCCGGGCGTATCGACGGCGCCGAGATTCGCGCGACTCCGGAGACCCTCCTTCTGCAATCCCAGGTCGCCCGCGCGGCGGGCCGAGAACCACTCGCGGCGAGTCTGGAACGCGCCGCCGAGCTTGCCGCGGTCCCTGATGATCTCCTGCTCGCCGTCTACACGGCGCTCCGCCCGCGACGAGCGACTGCGGCGCAGCTCGAAGAGTGGGCCGCGCAACTCGAGGTGCACGGCGCCGATCGGACCGCACTCTTCGTGAGGGAAGCCGCCGGCGTTTACGCGGAACGAGGTCTCCTCGCCGATGCGTAGCCGGCGCTTCGTCTCACGGGAAGAGCGCGATCTGCACCGCGAGACGCTCGTCTCACCGCTTCCCGAGTTGGGCCTGATCGCCGCCGACGGGCCGCTCGATCCCGAGCCGGAGCTCGTTCTCGAGGACGGCGTCGTCGTCCGCATGGACGGCCGAGCCGCCGCCGAGTTCGACGTGATCGACCGCTTCGTCGTCGCGCACGGGCTCGATCTCACAGTCGCCGGCGAGTCGATGGCGTTGGAAGATGGAGAGCTCGCGCGGATGCTCGTCGACATCGGAGTGCCCCGCGCGGAGCTCGTCCGCCTCGCGCGCGGCCTGACTCCGGCCAAGCTTGCTCGCGTCATCGGCCTCCTTGACCCGGTCGAGCTCATGCTCGCGCTGAAGAAGCTACGCGCCCGACGCGCACCGGCGAATCAGGCACATGTAACGAACCTCAAGGAAAGCCCGGCGCTCCTCGCGGCGGATGCGGCCGAGGCGGCGCGACGCGGCTTCGCCGAGATCGAGACCACCGTCGGCGTCGCCCGCTACGCACCGCTGAACGCGATCGCGCTCCTCGTGGGATCGCAAACTGGCCGGCCGGGGGTGATGACCCAGTGCGCCGTCGAGGAGCGGAGGAACCTCGAGCTCGCCATCCGGGGGCTCGTCACCTACGCCGAGACGCTCTCGGTCTACGGCACCGAGCCCGTCTTCGTGGACGGCGACGACACGCCCTGGTCGAAGGCGTTTCTCGGCGCGGCATACGCGTCTCGCGGCGTGAAGGTGCGCTTCACCTCGGGTACGGGCTCCGAGGCATTGATGGGATACGCGCAGGGCCTCTCGATGCTCTACCTGGAGGCGCGCTGCCTCGCCGCGGTGCGCGCCGCGGGATCGCAAGGAGTGCAGAACGGATCGATCTCGTGCGTGGCGCTCGTGCTCGCTGTGCCTGGCGGCACCCGTGCGATCCTCGGCGAGAACGTGCTCGCGGCCTGGCTCGATCTCGAGGTCGCATCCGGCAACGACGCGATCGCGTCGCACTCGGAGATCCGCAAGACCGCGAAGCTCATGGGCCAGTTCCTCCCC
>JACDCN010000003.1 GCA_013817555.1 Actinomycetota bacterium | reverse complement strand
CGCGCAGGAGCTCTTTGGGTTCGAGGCGCGGACCGGGCTGCGCGACGGGATCGAGCGGACCGTCGCCTGGTACCGCTCGAACCGCGTTGCGAGTGTCGGTAGCTAGCGCTTCGGTCGCCGCCGCCCGCGGAGCGAGCCGCACGCTCGACGGACTGCTCGAACATCCCCGCGTCGTCCTTGGGACGCTGGTGGCGACGCAGCTCGTCGCGACGCTCCTGCTCGCCGCGTCGGTGCCGCACAACGGGTGGGTGTGGTTTCACAACGGCGATCAGATCTGGACCACGACGCAGGGCTGGATGCTCGGACACCTGGAGCTCCCGCCCACCGAGCTCGGCTACCTGTGGTCACTCGTCCTCGCCCCGATCATGCTGGTCACGGGGCCGACCTACGTCCAGGCGCTGCCGCCGATCATGGCGCTCAACCTGTTCGTGCTGGCGCCGATCGCGCTTCTCTGCGTCTACGGGATCGCAGCGCAGATCGGCGGACGGCTGCTCGGGTACTGGGCGTCGTTTCTCTGGGTCGTCGCGCCGTTCGCCTCGATTCCGCTCTTCGTCGATCGCTACCAGGAGCGCTGGACCGAGCACTTCCTCCCGCAGGCGCTCGGACTGACGTCACTCTCCGACTTTCCGTCCCTGGTTGTCGTGCTGGCGGCAGCGCTCTTCGTCGTTCGCTCGCTCGACGCGAGTCGGATCACCGAAGCCGCGATGGCAGGACTCCTGCTCGGAGCGGCCGGTGGGATGAAGCCGCCCAACCTCCTGATGGGTGCCGGCGCCGCGCTCGCGTACCTGGTCGCTCGCCGGTGGCGCAACGGGATCGTCTTCGGCGCCGCGATCGTCCCGAGCCTGCTCGTGCTCGTACTCTGGAAGGAGCGTGGGCTCGGCCAGCTTCCGGTGCTCTCGTTGGGTGAGGCGCGGCTGGCAGCCGGGACAGGGCTCGTTGCTCTCGACATCGACCGCTACATCGAACTCGACTTAGAGCACTGGCGCGTGCAGATGGACAATCTGCGCGAGTTCTTCTGGAGTGCCAGGCTCGCCCAGTGGGCTCCGTTCGCGGGCCTGCTCGCCGTCCTTCGAGTCAGGCGCGCTCCCATTGCCGCATTGCTTGGTGGCTGGCTGGCCGCCTTCATCGTGGTGAAGGGGTTCTCCACGCGCGCGGACATTCAGGCGAACACCTTCTGGCGTCTGCTCATGCCCGCGTGGCCGGCGTACCTGATCCTCTTCGCGTCGATTCCGCTGCTCGTGCCGACCTTCGCGCGCCGGCTCGGCGATCGCCTCCGTCCGGCGCTCGTGAAGCCTCTGGCCTGGCGCTGGATCGCGGTGGCGGCTGTGTTGACCGTCGCGCTTCCGACCGTCGCGATCGCTGCCTCGTCTCCGAGCACCCGTCCAGAACGAGCGGTTTTCCAGGATGACGCCGGCAACTTCATCATGACCCCGCTCGCGGAGAACGTGAAGCTCGAGGTCGAACCGACGGAGGACGGCAATCTTCTTTCGTGGACGACAGGCGGCCCCTGGCATGGGGACGTCTTCTACCGCGTCTACCGGCTCGAAGGTCCCGACGTCGAGTGCGAGCACACCGACGGGGCGACGGCCGTGTATTGCTTCATCCGGTCGGTACCAATCGCGACGACGCGTGACACCGAGTATCTCGATCCCGATGCGCAGGCCGGGACCTGGTACCGCATCGGGATCGGGACGAACTGGCTCGACGACGACACGCAGGGCGACGTCTTCGCCTTCAGCCGGGCGTTCGTGGCTCCCTAGGGGCCTGTCCGGAAGGTGCCCACGGTGGATGACACGCGACACGTGGTGCGAGGCAAGGACGCAGGGAGCGCCGATATGCAGGCATATCGGCGCGACTGAGGACGCAGCATCGCGCCGCGTGGCGCTTGTCAGGCGCCCTGGTCACCTTTCGGACAGGCCCCTCGCAACGCGTTCCTCGAGCAGCGCGATCCGCTGCGCGAGCTCGACGTTGTCGTCGGTGAGCTTGGACAGCACGGTTGAGTAATGAAGGAGGACGAGAAGGATGAAGAGCGTCGCAACCGCGAACAGGACCGCCGGCGGATAGCCGGTGACGCCTAGCCAGCTCGCAATCGTGTTCAGCGCATCGCGCCAGGCGGAGAGCACGAGCAGCACGGCGCCGGTGGCGAGCCAGAGCAGCGCGTAGCGCTCCTTCAAACGCCGGCCGCGGATGAGCTCCAGCACGACAAGGATCAGAAGGGCCGACGCGACGACGCCGATGATGGAGACGCGAAGCGGGGTCACCGGCGAGCGGACTCGAGACGCGGATAGCGGCGGAGGCTGGCGACGAACAGCGCGAGCATTACCTTGACGATGTAGTACAGGGAGCGGACGAACGTGATCGAGGACGATCCCGTCTCGCGCTCGCGCATCTCCACCTGCACCTGCGAGAGACGCAACCCGCTCTTGAGCGCGATGAGCGTCGCCTCCACTTCCGGGTAGTCGTGCGGGTACTCGGAGGCGAAGAGCTCGATACCGACGCGGTCGAGTGCCAGGAACCCCGAGGTCGTGTCGGTGACCCGCTGGCCTCCGAGAAGTGAGACGAGCCGTGCGAAGACGCGGATGCCGATCCTCCGCGCCAACGGGGGCTTATAGGTCCCGCCGGGGTCGACGAAACGGGAGCCGATGACGAGATCTGCCTCGCCCCGCTCCAGAGGGGCGAGCAGCTTTCCGAGCTCCGCCGCGTCGTGCTGCCCGTCGCCGTCGAGGCGAACAGCCGTGTCGTAGCCCTCGGCGAGCGCGAACTTGAATCCCGTCTGGACGGCGCCGCCGATGCCGACGTTGTGAGGGAGACGGAGGACGATGGCGCCGTGAGACTGCGCGACCGACGCTGTCTCGTCCGTCGAGGCGTCGTCTACGACGACGACGTCGATCGCGGGATCGAACGAGCGAATCTCGTGGACAACCCTGCCGATCGCGTCCGCTTCGTCGTAGGCGGGAACGACCGCGACGATCCGCCCTAGGGCTGGCGACGCCGTCACGCGGGCACCCCGGCCCGCAGTCCGATGAGGTCGAGCAGTCGCCGTGCCCGGTGCGCGTAGGTGTGCTCGTCGAGGACACGCTCGCGAGCGCGCCGCCCCATCTCCTCGGCCTGACCCGGGTCCGCGAGCAGCTCTCGGTACGCGGAGACCGCCTCGTCTGCGCTTTCGACGACGACGAGCTCGCTCCCGAGCTCGAACCAGCGCTCGATCCCCGCGTGCGGATTCGAGACGATCGCGGCGCCCGACGAGGCGAGCTCGAAAGGACGGGCGGTCGAGGAGCCGGGGACGGTCGCGTGCGGACGTCGAGTGATGTTGAGGTTGACGCGCGCCGACGAGATCGCGCGCGCGAAGACGTTGAAGGGAACGTCTCCGAGCAGGCGAGCCGCTCCGGTGTCACCCTGGAAGTCGAGCCCACCGAGAGCGAAGTCGAGCTCAGGCGCGCCGCGCGAAGGCTCCCCGACCATCCGCTTCATCCAGTCCCGGCGAAACTTGTCCCCGTAGCCGTAGAAGAAGACGTCGATTCCCTTCTCGACCGGCTGAGGGGAGAAGAACTCCGGATCGGCTCCCCAGAACAGGGTCTCCGCGCGACGGGCGCCGAGCTCGAGCAGCCGCGGCGCGCCTCCCTCGGAGTTCGAGACAACCAGGTCGTACTCAAACGGATCGGCGCCGTGGTAGGGGTTGAACCCGGTGTCCATCCCTCCGTACTCCGGCAGGCTCATGGGCACATCCCCGTCGTAGAAGATGACAGGTATCCCGAAGCGGTCGCGCAGGGCGGTCGGGATCCCACGTAGGTGCGCCATCGGAATCGTGTAGACGACGACCGCGTCAGGCCGCTCCCGCTCGACGAGCCGCTCGAGATGCCGCTTCCAGCGCGGCGTGACCAGCCGCCGGATCGTCTCGCGCGTGAGCCGGTCGAGACTCGAGTCCTCGGGCTCCGTCTCCGCGCGGCGCAGATAGCGGTCGCCCTTGACCCGCGCGAGCACGTTACGCATGGCCTGGTAGGACTCGCCCTCGATGTAGGTCGGGTTCGGCGCGACCCGCCACCACGGGGACTCGACAGGGCGACCGCGGTAGGGCGTCACGACGAGGTCGACGCCGGCCTCGTACATCCCCTTCCAGAGCTGCCACCAAGCAGGCGTGCAGCCGTAGCGGAAGTCGAGGTCGACCGCGGACGCGACCGCCAAGATCTTGGGGGATTGCACTAGTACGCCCCCCGGCGAGCGATCACAGCCGGGATCGTCCTTGCGATGATCGTGATGTCGAGCCAGATCGACCAGTTCTCGAGGTACGTGAAATCAAGCCGGACGAGGTCGTCGAACGTGAGACCCGAGCGCCCGGAGATCTGCCAGAGGCCTGTCATCCCGGGGAGGACCGCGTAGCGCGCCCGATGCCAGTCCTCGAGCAGCTGGTAGTCGCGCAGAGGAAGCGGGCGCGGCCCGACGAGGCTCATCTCCCCCTTGATGACGTTCACGATCTGCGGAATCTCGTCCAGCGAGAGCCGGCGGAGAATGCGGCCAACCCGCGTGACGCGCGGGTCGTCGCGGATCTTGAAAAGCGCTCCTTCGGCTTCGTTCGCGTCCTCGAGCCTAGGTTGCAGCTCAGCCGCCTCGGCGACCATCGTCCGGAACTTGAGCATCTCGAACTCTTGCTCGCCGACCCCGACCCGCCGGTCGACGAAGAAAACGGGCCCGCGCGAGCTGAGCCTGATCGCCAGCGCGATCAGGAGCCACAGAGGGAGGAGGAGCAACGCCACGAGAATGCTGACGACGATGTCGAACGTGCGCTTGACCGCCCAGTCCCAACCGGTCAGAACAGGCGGACGCAGCTCGAAGAGCGGCGCGCCGTGGCCGGGCACGTACTCGCCACGCTGAACCAAAAGCTCGGTCGTATCGGGGGCAAGCCGCACCTTGATTCCTTGCCGGTGCGCCTGCTCGACGACTTCCAACACCGTTCGCTCGTCGAAGTGGGCCTCGGAGAGGATCACCTCGTCCGGGCGCACGTCTTCCAACACGGTCGCTAACTCCTCCCGGGAGCCGAGCAAGCGCAGGCCAGGAATGCCGTCCTGGGCGACGACTCCGACGAACTCGTACGAGAGGCCGCCACGAGCAGCGGCAAGCGTGTTCCGCAGCTCGGCGAGAGCCCTGCCCTCCCCGACGAGCACGACGCGACGCCGGACGCCCGCCGCCCGCATGAGCTCGAGCGACACCGACTCGTAAGACGCGCGGAGTAGGCCGATGGCCAGGGCCGAGACAAGCACAGACGTGGGGATCAGCCCGGAGGTCGCGAAGTCGTAGCCCGTCCCGATGCCGAACGCCAGCACGATCAAGGCGACGACGATCAGCGAGGCGAGGATGCGGCCGGCGCCCGGGCGCAGCTCGCGTTGGCGGTAGAGCCCCGATTGAGCGAAGACGAGAACCGTGATCGGAGCGGCGAACTTGAGCCACTCCGCCGGACCTTCGCTCCATAGCAACCCCCAGAGGATGTCTCCCTCGCCGCGGACGAGCTCGCGCGTGACAAGAGCGAGGTAGATGCCGAGCGCGAGCCCGGCGATGTCGAGGGCGATCAGCGCAAGCACGGAAAGCGCACGCCGGACGAGGCCTAGTATCGGCCCGCGGGAAAGGAGATAGACGCGGGAGGCGCGGACGTCGCGCCCGGTAGATGCTGAGACCGGGACAGGCTGCGACGTCTCGGCCGGGGGAGCGGCCTTGGACACGAAGGGAAGCTTAGAGCCGGGCCACGTCGTCCCACGGAATCTCGGGCCCATCCGGCACGAGGTCGCCGGTAAGCGTGTCGAGATTCGTGGGCTCCGCGAGGCGAGCGAGGAGAGGGAGAAGCGCTCGCAGCAGTGTCCGTCGCCTGGGATCCGCGAGGTCAGTGTCGTGGAAATAGACGTGCACGACCATTGGCAGCGATCGCCGTAGAAGAGCGCGTCCGAGGTCGCCGAGCGAGTGCGTCGTGGGGATCGCGGCGAGCAGACGGCCTGAAGGGAGCCGGATTCTCGCGGGGGTCGCGAGCGACGCCCATGCATCGCCGGGGCCGAGATACGCGGGACGCGCTGCACGCGAGGTGCAGTCAACGTAGTCGAGCTCCGCGCAGGCCTCGGCGACCTCCGTATCGGTGTACCACCCTCCGCCGCAGAACAGCGTCGGCGCGAGCCCGAGCTCACGCATCCGGCGGCTTTCGGCGAGCACTCGTTCACCCGTCGCGCCCGCGGTGGGGCGGGCGTGGTCGGGAGCTGTCCAGTGCGTGTGATGACCGAGCGGTCCGCGCGCAGCAGCCTCACGCGCCCGCTCCAGCCACGTGCCCTCGTCCTCGCCGGCCGCGGCGTCGGCCGGGCGCATCAGCGCAACGATCGCGAATCCTCCGGGTCGACGTCTCTGCAATGCAGAGAAACGCGACCAGACCTGGTCGTCGAGAGGTCGTTCGACGTGGCAGGAGACGACCGCGTACCGTTTCCGCGTCGTGTGCGGCATCAGCGGACTAGTATCGCCCTCCGCTCCGGCCGACCCGGACGTCGTCGCCCGCATGACCGAGGCGCTCGTCCATCGGGGGCCCGACTCGGGCGGGGTCACCGCGCTCGGCCGCTGCGTCCTCGGTCATCGCCGCCTGCGAGTCGTCGACCTCGAGACCGGCGAGCAGCCAGCAACGAACGAGTCCGGTGACGTCGTGGCGGTCTTCAACGGCGAGCTCTACGACTTCCAGGACGTTCGACGGGGGCTCGGCGAACGCGGGCACGTGGTGCCAGGCACCGGCGACACCGCGGTCATTCCGCATGTGTACGAAGAGCATGGGATCGACTTCCCCACCGCTCTTCGCGGCATGTTCGCGATCGCGCTCTGGGATCGCGCGCGCGACCGCCTCGTCCTCGCGCGCGACCGGGTCGGGAAGAAACCGCTCCACTACGTCGCTCTTCCAGACGGGTCACTCGCGTTCGCCTCGGAGCTGAAGGCCCTGTTGCTGCTGTCCGGCTTGCGGCGTGAGCTCTCACCGCAGGCACTCGATGCGTACCTGGCGCTCCAGTACGTCCCCGGCCTCGGAACTGGCGTCGCCGGCATTCGCCGCCTCGCTCCGGGACATGTCCTCGTCTGGGAAAACGGCGAGATCCGGACGCAGCGCTACTGGGAGCTCGAACGCGAGCCGCGCGAGCTGGCCGACGACGAGTGGGTCGAGCTCGTGCGCACGACGGTGACGGGCGCGGTGCGTCGCCGCCTCGTCAGCGACGTCCCGCTCGGAGCGCTGCTATCGGGCGGAATCGACTCGACGATCGTGGTCGGCCTCATGGCGCAGGAGTCGAGTCAGCCCGTGCGCACTTTCACGGTCGGCGTGCGCGACCCGAGTTACGACGAGCGCGAGGCCGCTCGCATCGCTGCGAGCGCCTTTGGCACGGTGCACGAAGAGCTGCTCGTCGAGCCCGATCCGGTGGAGCTCGTCTCCCGACTGACGTCGTTCCTGGACGAGCCGCTCGGAGACGAGGCGATCCTGCCCACGTTCCTCATCTCGGAGGTCGCGCGAAAGCACGTCACGGTCGCGCTCACCGGGGACGGTGGCGACGAGTCGTTCGCCGGCTACGAGCGCTATGCGGCGATGCAGATTGCCCGGCGCATTGGCGCGATTCCACTGCTGCCTGGCCTCGGCGCTCGCGCGCTTCGGGCCCTCCCCACCGGGCGACGCCATCCGCGTTCGACGGCATTCCGCGCGGCGCGACTCCTGGAGACAGCGGCGAAGCCACCGCGGGAGCGCTACGGCGCCCTGATGGAGATCTTTCCCGCCCGGCTCCGCGCCCAGCTCTACACACCGAGCTTTGCAGCTGCACTCGGCGCCCCGAGTCCCGCGTGGGCGCTGCTCGGCGATCCGCCGGCGAGCGGGATCGCCGGGCTCCAGCAGCTCGACGCGCGCACGTACCTCCCCGACGACCTGCTTGTGAAGTCCGACCGGGCGTCCATGGCCACCTCGCTCGAGCTCCGCTCACCACTGCTCGACCACGAGGTGCTCGAGCTCGGGATCTCGCTCCCTGACTCACTACGACTCGGCGGACGACGCGGGAAGGCAGCGCTGCGACGCGCGTTCGCACACCTCCTTCCCGCCGAACTCGCTTCGCGCGGCAAGACCGGCTTCGGGATTCCCCTCGGCGACTGGTTCCGCGGACCGCTCCGGGAGCTGGCCGGAGACACCCTCCTCGGGGCACGGGCGCGAGAACGCGGGCAGCTGCAACCGAACGTGGTCGAAAGCATGCTCTCCGCGCACGCGCGCGGTGAGCAGGATCACGGTCACCGGCTCTGGTGCCTGCTCGTGCTCGAGCTCTGGCAGCGCTCGTGGCTCGACGCTGCCGCTGCCCCGGCGCCTCACGCTGCCGCTACCCGATGACTCGACGACTAGCGCTCGCGATCGTGCTCGCCGCCTCGATCCTGCCGCGCTCGGTCGTCCTGCTCTCCGAGCGCGGCGCGATCCTCGACGAGCTCGTCGAGAAGAGCGACCGCTTCGCCCGGACACTCGTCGCCAGCGGGACCTTCGGCTTCCTGCCGGGGCGGCCTTCGGGCTACACCCAACCGCTCTACGCCTGGTTCCTCGGCGGCCTCTATCAGGTCTTCGAGCGACACTGGCTGGTCGTAGGCATCGCCCACATCGCAGTCGCCGCCCTCACCGCCGTGATCGTGCTCGAGATCGGTCGCCGCGTCGTGTCACTCCAAGTCGGCCTCGTGGGGGCGACGATCGCGACGGTTCACCCCTTTCTCGTTTGGCACGACATGCATCTGAACCGGGAGATCCTCGACGGACTGCTCGTCGCGCTCGTGGCGCTGCTGGCGCTGGTCGTCGCAGAGTCGAAGGGCGCACTGCTGGCGCTCGCTCTCGGAGCCGCGGCGGGTCTCGCCATCCTCGGGAACGCGCGTCTCGCCTTGCTTCCGCTCGTCCTTGCCGCGTTTGTCGCTCTCCCACTGGAGCGCTCGAGGCGTTCCCTGCTGCTCGCCGCCGCAGTCGTTGCCGGGGCCGCCGTCGTCGTTTCGCCCTGGATCGCTCGAAACAAGATCAGCGTGGGCTGCCTCGCGCTTACTACCGACACACGCGCGCTCTGGAAGGCGAACAACCAGAACACACGGGAGACGCTCGATGGCGGCGGCTGGATCGACGACGTGCCCGAGCCGCCCGGCGGCCCGCCCTGGCCCGAGCTTGCCGCCGATCTCACCCTGGCCGGCAAGCAGACCGAGATCGACGAGTGCGCGCAGCAGCGGTACTACCGAGAGCTCGTCGTCGACTTCTGGCAGGACGATCCCGACGAGAAGGGGCGACTCGCCGCGCAAGCTGTGCAGATGCTCTGGAGCCCGACCTTCTCCGTCGACTCAGACGATGCCGGGCGGGGACGCCTGGCCGAGCTCGGACGCGACGTCGTCGAGCCGGTGTTCATGATCGCCGTCTACCTCCTCGCGATCGTGGGTGCGCTCGTCGTATCGCGACGCTTCGTCGCGCTCGTCGTTCTGCTCGTGGGCTACAACACACTGGTCGCCATGGCCTTTGCGGGCACCGTGCGCTATCGGGCGCCCTTCGACTTCCTGCTTGCGATCCTCGCCGCCGCCGCGCTTGTCGGCGGGTGGGAACGGGTGCGGGCGCGCTACTACCGGCCCAAGCTGCACCGGTGAAAGTTCTTCACGTCCAGCGGATAGGGGGCATCGGCGGCTCGGAGCGACATGTCCTCGAGCTCCTCCCAGCGCTCCAGGCGCGCGGGATCGACGCGAGGTTTCTCGGGCTCGACGACACAGGCGCGGCCCCGGAGCCCTTCTACCGAGCGCTGGCCGAGCGGGATGTTCCATTCGAGCGTCTCCCGTGTCCGCGCGACGTCGATCCGTTGCTCGCTCGCCGCGTAGTCCGTGCGGTTGGAAGAGTCGGACCGGACATCGTCCACACCCATCTCGTGCACGCGGACGCATACGGCGCGCTCGCCGCCGCGCGCGCGCGCGCCGTGCTCGTCTCCACGAAGCACAACGACGACCCCTTCCGCTCCGGGAAGGGCCGCTATCTCGAGAGCTTGTTGACGCGACGCGCAGCGCTCGTGATCTGCATAACCGAGGCTCTCGCCCGTTTCAATCGTGATGTCGTCAGGCTTCCTGCTGGAAAACTCCGCGTCGTTCACTACGGCCTCGACGCTCCGCCTGAGCCGTGGGGACCTCCCGGGGGCCCGGACTTGCCCGCGGAGACACCGGTGCTCGTCGCGGTCTGCCGACTCGCCCCGCAGAAGGGCGTCGACGTGGCGATCGAGTCGCTTGCGCGCATCCGCGAGAGCCACTCGGCGGCGCACCTCGTCGTGCTCGGGGAGGGGCCGCTGCGGGCCGAGCTTAGCGCTGTTGCGATGAAGCACGAGGTCGAGGACGGGGTCAGCTTCCCGGGGAGGGTCGGAGACGTTGCCTGGTGGCTTCGGCGCGCTGCCGTCGTCGTCCATCCCGCGCGCTGGGAGGGCTTCGGCCTGGCGCTGCTCGAAGCCATGCTCTGCGAGCGTCCCGTCGTCGCGACCAGAGTCAGCTCGATCCCTGAGATCGTGGTCGATGGCGAAACCGGGCTGCTGGTGCCTCCTGACGATCCGGCCGGACTGGCGGATGCGGTGAACGAGCTCCTCGACGCCCCCGCCCGAGCAACGGCGATGGGACAGGCCGGCCGCGCACGAGCACTAGCCGAGTTCTCCATCGAACGGATGGCGGAGCGCACCGCAGCGCTCTACGAGGAAGCGCTGTCCAACTCGCGCCGATAGAGCGCCTCTATCGCCTTCGTGGAGCGTTCTTGCGTGAACGACTCGAGCGCACGTCGTCTCCCCGCCTCCCCCATCACCGCGGCGCGAGAAAGATCCCCGGCGAGCGCAACCATCGCCTCGGCGAGCTCCTCCGCGTCCCCGGGCGAGACGACGAGCCCCGTCTCCCCGTCGGCGACGAGCTCAGGAAGGCCGCCGACGGCGCTCGCGATCACAGGCCGACCTCGTTCCATGGCCTCGAGCGCGACCATCCCGAACCCCTCACCGAGCGACGGCACGACGATGATCGCCGACTGCTCGATGGCCGTCTGCACGGGGGAGACGAAGCCGAGGAAGCGAACCGCGTCGCCGAGCCCGAGCTCGCGCGCGTATGCCCGGAGCGCCGGCTCGAGCGGCCCCGAGCCCGCGATGTCGAGGACGAGATCGGATACGCGCGTTCGCGCCTGCATGAGCGCGCGGAGGAGAACGAGATGGCCCTTGACCGGAATCAGGCGGCCGACGCAAAGCAGATGCGGCTCGGAGCCCGCGTACGGCGTGACGCTGTTTCGCGCCGCTATCCCGTAGTGGACGATCTCGAAGCCGCTCTCGTCGAAACCCTCCATCTCGGCGAGATATCGTGCGAGCCCTTGCGAGATGGCGATGTGAACGTGGGCGAGCGAGGCCACGGCGCGATCGGCGAGGCCGAAGAAACGACCCTCGCGAAACCAGTTGAAGCCGTGTTTCGTCGAGAGCCGCAGCGGCGTCCTGGCCATCGCACCCGCGATCTGTCCATAGACGTCGGCATGCACGAGGTGCGTGTGCAAGATGCGCGGCCGGCGGCGGGCGAGCAACGCTGCGACCTCCGCGTACGCGATGGGATCGACATCCGCCCGCAACCGGACATCGTCGAGCGGAACACCGCGTGCCCGCAGCTCGCGAGCAAATTCCCAGGCGCCCGGCTCGTCCTCGTGGAGCATGAGGAACTCGACGTCCCAGCCCCGCTCACGCAAGGCGGGTAGTAGTTGCAGCAGATGTGCCTCGGAGCCGGAGATCCCGGCCACTTTCTGCACGTGCAGAACCTGTCCGGCGGGAGCTGTCACCGCGCGATTCCCGCGGCGTCGAGCACTCCGCGCGCCCAGGACTCGACCGAATGTCCCGTCTCGACGCGCTCCCGCAGGCGGTTCCCGAGGTCAGCTCGCGCGGCAGCGCCCAAGACCGCAAGTTCCCGGATTCGCTCCGCGAGCTCTTCCGGGCTCTCCCGCCTGAAGCGCTGCTCCGGTTCGAGAAGTGAGTCGAAGACCGGATTGGATGCGAGCACCGGCAGGCAGCTCGCTGCGGCTTCGTAGACGACCTTGTCTGGCGCTCCCGCGCGCATGTTGTTCACGAGCACGTCGTGGGTCGCGAGCAACGCGGGTACCCGGGAACGAGGCACGGAGTCCGCCAGCGTGACTCGCTCGTCGAGACCGAGCTCCGCGACGAGCCGCTCCAACTCCGCGCGATGCTCACGCTCGTCGTCCGAGAGAGCGGGGCCGTGGACGTCGAGCCGGACATCGTCGCCGAGCACTGCGACGCCGTGCAGCACTACCTCGAGCCCCTTGGCACGCGAATAGCGCCCGAGCGCCAGCAACCGCAAGTCGTTGCCCGAGCGCGGAGGCTGGCAGGAGAATTCGGAGAGGTCGATTCCGTGCCCGATCGCGCTCAGCTTCCTTGAGGCGAGCGGGAACGAGCGGCGGTCGACCGAGACGACCGCGGTCGAGACGCGCTCGGCGGCCTGCAGGAGCCGGCTCGCGCGCCAGTGTGTGAACCAGAGGAGGAGCGGCACGCGGAGCGGCCGCACGAGCGGCGCCGCGAGCACCGCGTAGATCGGGCACATGTGCGCGACGACCGCGCCACCGAGCAGCCCAGGGAGCTCGCGCGCGAGCGCGGCCTCGAAACGAGCTCCGCGGCCGATCTTCCGGCTCGCCCGAAACGTCCGCACGCGGCAGTTCGCGGGTAGGACATCCTCGACCGCGCCGTCGGCGAGGACGACAACCTCGTCGACGAGAGCCGCGAGAGCCGCGATCTTGGGCACCGTGGCGGCGAGCGCCGGGTGCCCGGGATCGACCTGCTGCGTGATGAAGACGACGCGAATCAGAAGAAGTCCGTATCACCGAAGGAGACCGTCCAGGCTTCTGAGCGGGCGTCGAGCGGCTTCGCGAGACCTTTGCCCATGAAATCGAGCCGGTACGTCGTCGGCAGGAACCCGTGCCGAAGGAGACGCGCGCGCGTCAAGGACGGGGAGGGCACGGCAAGCAGAGCGGCCGACCCGCGCGCGGCCGCGAGCGCGCCACGTAGAAGCGCGCCCGTGTCCTCGGGCCCGGCCACGAGTTCCATCACGAGCGCAAGCCTCAGGCCATGTTTCCGCGTGAAGCCCACCACTGCGAACCCTCCTCTGTCAGCTTCGAGCAGGCGATACTCGCGCGGCGACTCGACGTAGCGCCAATTCAGATAGCGGCTGTCGCGGACAACGTGATTGTGGAGATGGTGGGCCTGCCCCGAGTGCGCCTCGTCGTGCCGGAGGTCGAACCGCTCGGGTGCAGAAAAGCGGCCCCTGCCGATAGGGAGCGGCCTTGCCCAGACCCGCCGGCGATCGATCTGCGTCCAGCCGAGCGGCTCGAGGAAGAGCGGTCGCGTCGGTGCGCTCGCAAAGGCGAGCACGCACGCCGAGTCTGCCTCTCGGCCCTGCTCTTCGTGCCGGAGCTCCAGCGCTCGAAAGATGCCAAGGCCACGCGCCTCGGGCGCAGTCACGGCGTGCACCGAGAACTGCCCGACTGATTCCCGCCCGTCGATCATGAGCCGGCAGCGGCTGTGACCTGCCACCCCGACCACCTCATCCTCGCGCATCGCAACCGAGCGAAGACTTCCAGCCGGGTTACGGTCGAACCACCAGTCGAACGTCTCGCCTCCCAGCGCATCTCCGCCCCACGCTTTTCCCAGCAGCGCTAGGTAGGCATCGCGGTGCGAGGAGTCGAACGGCTCGAGCGTGAGCTCCCCGCTCACCTCGAGGCCGTGCCGAGCGCCGCATTGAACGCGCGGCGAACATGCGTGCCGGTCACCGTGTCCTTGACCGCGATCAGGTCGCAAGCGCCGGCCAGGACGAGCTCGAAGGTGCGCGCCGGGTACGGCTCGACGTTGTAGCGGCGGAGCCGGAAGCGGTCGCGAGAGGGCGTGTTCGCGCCCGAGACCGAGGTGAACGCAAGCTTGTATCCGGCCTGCTGAACGAGACTCGCGTGCTCGGGGCGATAGTCCGCGAGCGAACCTTTCACGAACGCGAACGCCTCGACCTCCCGCCCGAGCCGTTGCTCTAGCCGGAGCTTCGAGAGCGCGATCTCGCGAGTCGCTTCGCCGGGCTCGAGCTCGGAAAGCGGCTTGTGGCCGATCCCGTGCGACTCGATTCGGACGCCCCCCGCCTCGAGCTCCGCGAGCTCGTCCCAGTCGACGGTTTCGTTGCGGATCCCGAGCAACCGCAGCGACTCCTCGTGAGGCAGCGGCCGCGCGTCGTCGAGGAACCCGATGGGAACGAAGAGCACGGCCGGAAACCCGTGGCGGCGCAGAATCGGGAGCGCATTCTCCAGGTTGTCTCGGTACCCGTCGTCGAAGGTGAGGAGCACCGCCTTCGGGGGGAGGGGCGCCCCCCGTAGGTAGTGGTCCAGAACGGCGTCGAGCGAGACCGTGACGTAGCCGAGCTCGCCGAGCAGGCTCATCTGCGCGTCGAAAACGGCAGTGGGAACCGTCGTCGGGTTCGGCCAGAGGTCGTTGACCTTGTGGTACATGAGCACCCGGAGAGTGCGGTCGGCTTCCCCGTCGAGAGCAACCAGTCCACTGGCCGTCTCGCCGATCGCGCGGTAGACGCCGTTCTTCAGAAGCTGCTTCGCCCGGTCCGCCCGCATGGGCTGGAGTGTAGGCGCCCGTCGGAGACGTCCCAACAGCCGAGCGGGGCTACATCTGCGAGGTGACGACCCTGTCGACGAGTTCGCGGACTCTTCGCGCGTACTCCTCCGGTGTCGCCAGCCATGGCTCGACCCGTGCGCGCGCTTCCGCGCCCAGGCGTTCTGCGAGCGGGCGGTCGGAGAGCACGCGCGCCAGCGCTCGCGCTAGCTCACCTGCATCGTCGGGGGAAACGAGGACACCCGTCTCTCCGTCCGCTACGACGTCCGGGATCCCGCCGACACGGGTCCCCACGACGGGTCGGCCGCGGCACCCCGCCTCGACCACGACCCGCCCCATCCCCTCGGAGCGAGACGGAAGAACCAGCAGCGTCGCGGAATCGAGCGCGGCTGCGACCTTCTCTGCGGTCAAGGACGGGCTCCACTCGACTCGCCCTGGCAACTCCTCGACAAGACGTTCGGCGACGGGCGCCAGCGCACCTTGGCCGACGACGTGGAGAACGGCCTCGGGCACCGACACGGCGACTCGACCCCACGCGTCGGCTAGGACGTCGAACGCCTTGTAGCGCTCGAGCACGCCGACGAAGAGGGCTCGGGGCGCCGTCGGGAGCGGCGCGACGGGATTCGCGGTGAAGGGTTCGAGATCCATGAATGCGGGGAACTCGGCCGCGGGCTCGATCCCTTTCGCCCGAACGAGCTCGGTCGTGTACGTGCTGATCGTCCGCACGGCGTCCGCGTGCCGGAGCGCGTAGCGCGCGAGTGCATCCGCAAGCGGGTCGAGGAGCCGGCGTCCCCGCGAGCCGTACAGCCTGGTCGGTGCGCGCCAGTCGCCGTGCAGGTCGAGGATCACCGCCGTGCTCGACCTCGCCAGGCGTCGCGCGAGAAGCACGAGCGCCGCCTCCTGTGCGCCCTGCGCGATGACCGCGTCCGGCTGAAAGCGGCGGAGCTCTCGGGCGATCCGAGAAGGGAGCCGCACGTAGTACAGGGGACCGTCGAGCATTCTGAGCGGGAACGGCTGCCCGAGCACGAGCCGCGGATCAGGCGAATGCCTCCCGTCGAGCGCGGTTCCGAGCTGGCGCCAGTCGAGCTCGCCGGAAAGAGCCTTGAAGCGCCGCTCGAGACCGCGCCCGAGCGGAAACCGGATTCTTCCCCGCCCGACGAAGAGCACACGCGGCCGACTGTCCCCGTTCACCGGGCGACCTCGCGCAGGATCGCCTCCAAACGCGGATAGAGATGTTCCGGCCGCAGATGCTCCACTGACGGCACCGCTGCTGCCGCAAGGCGTTCTCGAAGGCCCGGCTCGCCGACCACCCGTCGAATCGCGGCGGCCAGCGCGTCGCGATCGCCAACAGGGACGAGCAATCCGTTTTTGCCATCGCGCACGAGCTCCGGAACTCCTCCCACGCTCGTCGCGATCACCGGCGTCCCGACCGCAAGGGCCTCCACGACCGTGTGCGGGAAGTTCTCCCAAGACGAGGTGAGGAGCGACGCATCTGCCGCACGGAAGAGCGTGAGCACGCCGTCGCGGTTCAGCGGGCCGAGGAAACGCACGCGCCCGTCGAGGCCGAGCTCCGCGACCCTCTGGCGTACGTCAGGCAGGTCCGGTCCGTCGCCCGCAATCGCCAGAGCCACGCCGTCGACGCGACCGAGCGCCTCGAGCGCGACCTCGAGCGCCTTCTGCTTCGTGATCCGCCCGGCGAACGCGAGCAGCGGACCTCCGACGCCGAACTGCACGCGTGCCCCTTCGCGTCCAGGAAGCAACGGAAGCGCGGGAGCTGCGTTTGGCAGCACGGTGACCCGCTCTCGCGGAACGCCCCAGCTGACCGCGAGCGCCGCGAGGTACCCGCTCGGGCACACAAGATGAGCGACACGGCGGAGCGCGCGATCGCGGGCCTGCCGGAGCAACCTGATACGAAGCCCGCCGCCGAAGCGCTGGAAGGCGTCCAGATCCCCCTCGAACAGCTCCCACCGTCGCGCGCGCTCGTAGGCCTCGTCCGCGACGAGCTTGACGACGACGGGCCGGCGTGCGAGCGACGATCCGAGGACAGCTCGGCCGAGCATGCTCGTCGCGTACACGACGTCCGCATGGCTCGCCCGCTCACGAATCCAGGCCGCGACACGCGCGTGCCGCAAACCCGCAGGGGCCGCTCGGTCCACCCAGCGGATCTCGTACGGCTGCTTCGCAGGCTGGGCGGCGGCGGTCGTCACGACCTCGACCGAATGCCCGCGGCCGAGCAGGAACTCAGCCAGCTCGGGCGCATGGCTTGCCGGTCCTCCCACATCGGGGGGCCAGATTCCCGAGACGATCAGGATCCTCACGGCGCCACCGCGCCGCTCTGGCGGTCGTCCGCCGCGACATCGACACGAAGGCGCGCGATGGCCACTCCCCAGGCGACCGCGAACACGACGGTCGCCACAAGCACCGCGATGGCGGCGCCCGTCGACCCCCACTCCGCCCCGAGAACTGCTACCAGCGGAATGACGACCAGAGCCTCCAACCCGTGCGTCACGATCCGGAGGCGCGGGCGACCGATGGTGACCGGCAGCGACTTCGACCAGCCGAGCGCGAACTGAATCGCCCCCGCGACGAGAACGATGCGAGCGGCGTCCACCGAGCCCGTGTACTCGCTCCCGAAAACCGTCTCGACGAGCCACGGCATCGCGAATAAGAGCACCGGCACCGCTATGACCATCAGACCGACAGCGACGAGCGTGTATGCCCGCAGGCCCGCGAGCACGCTTGTCTGTCTGCCGCGCTCCCAGGCACGCGTCTGGTCGGTGAGGAGGACCAGCCGCGCAGGTGAGCTGGCCGCCGAAAGGCCGGTCTGCGGCGTCTGCGCGATCCGGAAGAGACCGACCTGAGTCGGGCCTGCGACGATTCCGAGCATGAGCGGGACGAGCGTCGTCCGCAGCGACACGACCCCGGTGCCGACGCTTGACGCGAGCGTGAACGAGATCACCTCGCGCCGATCTTCTCCGAGCGCGCGAGCCGGAGCCGTAGGAAAGCGCCGGAAGGCAAGCAGACCGACCACCGAGACGGCGACGGTGGCGATCGCCTGCGCGACGACCATCGCCGCCAGCGTCTCCGTGACGCCGTACGGGGCGGCAATCGCGATCGCAGTGAGGCGCAGAGCCATGGCGAACGTCTGGTACGCGCCGCGCAAGTCGTAGCGGCCGCGGAGCAGCAGCGCCGTCGCGCCGACGTTCTCCGTCGCCTGCACCAGCGGCATGAGCGCGCCGACGAGAATGGGCAGAGCCAGGCCCTCCGCGCCGAAGATGGTGTCTGCAACAGGGGCAAGGAGCGCGAGCGCGAGCGCCGCGAGCACGCCGCCCGCGAATTTGACCTGAAGCGCCCTGACGAAGAGCCGGCGAAGCTTCCCCCATTCCTCCCCCACGACGTAGCGAAACCCGAACTTCGTCAACGGCTCCTCTACCGTCAGGTCGAGGAGCACCTGGAAGAAGCCGACCGCCGCCAGCGCGGTCACATAGATGCCGAACTCCCGCAAGCCGAGGACTCGCGCCGCGACGACCGTGCCCAGGATCCCGAAGACGACCGCGGCGTAGACCCACGCGGCCGTCGCCGACCGACGCCAGAAGACGCGGGAGGCCATCTTTAGATGCTTGATCGGGAATTCACGGCGGGCCGGATGACGGCCACGACACGGCGCCGGATCGCCACCCTCGCCCGACTAGGTCGTGACCGTCCCCAGCGGCGCGTCAATTCCCGATCAAGCATCTGGGTGAGTCTAGAGTCAGCGTCCGAATGCGAGCTCTTCGCGATCTGATCGACCGCGACGCCACGGGCGCGCTCCTCTTAGCGTTCGCGATTCCGTTTCTCTTCTTCCACGAGAAGTATCAGCTCGAGCTCACGGTCGATCTCGGCTCGACCTCGGCGGACATCCGCCTCTCGGATCTCGCCGTTCTCGTCGTGCTGCTCGCGGCGGCGATCTACGCAGCGCGCAAGGGCAGGTCTCGCCTGGGGCCGGGTCGGATCCTGTGGATCCCCGGCACGGCGCTCCTCGTCTGGCTCGCCTTCCAGGCCTTGCGCCCGGCCTCCGTCGATGATGCACGCTTCGAGGATCATCTCGTTAGCTACGTGAAGCTCATCGAGTACGCGTTGCTCGCCGTCGCCGTGCCCCTCTTGGTCCGGCGGACGCAAGACCTCACGATCGTGCTCGGGAGTCTCGTGCTCTGGTCGGCCATCGCTTCCACGGTCGCGCTCGCGCAGTTCTTCGGCCTCGACGTGTTCGATGCCTGGAACGCCGGCTGGCGCCAGCCCTCGTTCCTCGGGCATCACGACCTTGCGGCGCTCAGCGCGGTCTCCGCGGCGCTCGCAGCGACCGGGATCCTTTGCCTGCGCACGGGCCTTCCCGCTCCAGCGCTGTGGGCCACGGCCCTCGTCGCGGGCGCGCTCGGGCTCATGCTGGCGGGCTCCGTCGCGGCGGCCGGGGGATTCGCCCTCGGCGCGCTCGTGCTCGGTCTTGCCGCTCGCGGTCGCTTCGAGCCGTCGCCCCGCCGGTTCCTCGCCCTGTTTGCTCTGGTGCTCGTGGTCGCAGGTGGAGTAACCGCCATCCGCGCCGATTCGCTCGAGCAGTTCGTTCGTTTCCTCGGGGTCCGCGGAGACGAGCGTCCACAGGGCGTGGAGACGTACTCGCAGCGCACGGTGCTCGCGTACATCGGCCTGAGAATCTGGGAGGACAACCCGGTGGTGGGCGTCGGCTGGCAACGGTCAGCGCGCGAGGACGTCTTCGAGCCGTACCTGGAGGACGCGCGCGAGCGTTTCCCGGACGTTGTCGACTTCGCGTTCCCCGCAGCGGGTCGTGAGTGGGGCGTGCAGAACCTGTACATCCAGATGCTCGCGGATGCAGGGATCGTGGGTCTCCTGCTCCTGCTCGCCGTGGGCGTCAGCGGCGTGGTTCTCGCGCTGCGCACCGTGACCTATGCGCCGAACCCGTGGGCAACGGGCGTCGGTCTCGCGGTGATGTGCGCGCTCCTGACCCTCGCAGGAGAGTGGGCGTCGCTGGGAATCGTCGCGGGCATCCCGCTCCAGGCCGCAACGTGCCTCTTGCTCGGCCTCGCGGCCGCGGGAGGCGCCACGGTCGAGGAAGAAGCGGGTGTTTAACGGAGGGCAGGAACGCAGCGGCCGCGAAGCGGTCGCCTTCAGGGATCTTCGCGCGACCGGAATCTGCCCGAGCAGATTCCGGTCTTGCGCAATGCAACAACCTAGTACGGTCGTATCGGCGTGAAAGTCCTTGTCACCGGCGGCGCCGGCTTCATCGGGTCGAACGTCGTTCGCGCGCTCCTCGCGCGCGGCGACCAAGTGCGCGTGCTCGACAACTTCTCGACCGGCAACCGCGCCAACCTGGCCGGGCTCACGGAGGACGTCGAGCTCGTCGAGGGTGAGCTCCGCAGCTACGAGCGCGTGCACAACGCGGTGCGCGGGGTCGAGGTCGTCTTCCATCTGGGCGCGCTCGGCTCGGTGCCTCGTTCGGTGCAGGATCCGCTGACCTCGAGCGCGGTCAATGTCGAGGGTACCTTGAACGTACTGCTGGCGGCGCGCGACGAGGGGGTTCGACGGGTGGTGTTCGCATCGTCCTCCTCGATCTACGGCAACCAGCCCGAGCTCCCTCTACAGGAAGCCATGGCGCCCGATCCCATCTCCCCGTACGGCGTCGCAAAGCTTGCGGCGGAGCGGTACTGCGTGAGCTTCGCGCGTGTGTACCCGTTCGAGACGGTCGTCCTACGCTACTTCAACGTCTTCGGGCTCCGCCAGGATCCGCGGTCGCAGTACGCCGCCGTCGTGCCGCTCTTCGTCACGGCGATCGCCGCCGGCGAGCCGGTCACGATCTTCGACGACGGTGGCCAGTCCCGGGACTTCACCTACGTGGAGAACGTCGTCGCGGCAAACCTACAAGCCGCAGCTGCCGAGGGCGTCAGCGGACGGATCTTCAACATCTCGGGCGGAGCGCCGGCGACGGTGAACGAGCTGGCAGAGACGATCGGCCGTCTGCTCGGCAAGCCGGTCGAACGCCGATACCTGCCGCCGCGACCCGGTGACCTGCGCGACTCGTGGGCGGACGTGAGCGAGGCTCGAAGCGCACTCGGATACGAGCCGACCGTTTCGCTCGAAGATGGCTTGCGACGGACGGCAGCGTTTCTACTCGACGGAAAGGAGTAACGGCGATGGGCCACAGCTTCGGATCGATCGACGAGCTCGGTGACGGGTACGGGTTCCGGAAGGTCCGGGCGCCCATGGGCGTGACCGCCTTCGGCGCGAACGTCATCGTGTACCCACCCGGATTCCGGGGCTTCCACCACTACCACGACAACCAGGACGAGCTCTACTTCGTCCACTCGGGGTCAGCCCGCATCGAGGTGGAGGACGAGGAGAGGATCCTCGGTCCGGGCGGGCTCGTCCATGTCGAGTCGACGACGCCGCGCAGACTCTCGAATGCGAGCGAGACCGACGACCTCGTGCTGCTCGTGGTCGGCGGCAAGGACGGCTACGTCGAGCGAGACGGCCACATGGTCGACGAAGCCGACATTGAGCGGCGCGCCGCGTTCGGGCGGGCGGATCCTAGAGACGAGTAGCGCTGAAGACGATGTCCTGCGCGAGCAGGCGGGCGTGCAGGCGGCGGTAGCGTCCGCCGATA
>JACDCN010000341.1 GCA_013817555.1 Actinomycetota bacterium | reverse complement strand
CGATCCTGATCGCGCTTCCGACCCCGCTCTCCAGACAACGCGAGCCCGATCTCCGGATCCTCGTCTCTGCCGCGGAGGAGATCGCCAAGCGGCTGCGATCAGGTCACCTGGTGGTCCTGGAGTCGACGACCTACCCTGGCACGACACGCGAGCAGGTGCTCCCGGTGCTCGAGGCCGGGAGCGGCCTCACGGCCGGAACGGACTTCTATCTCGCCTTCTCGCCCGAGCGCGTCGACCCCGGCCGCGACGACTGGACGACGAAGACCGTGCCGAAGGTCGTGGGCGGTATAGACCAGGCGTCGACCGACGCTGCGGCTGCGTTCTACGCAGCCGCGATCGACACCGTGCACCGAGTGTCGTCACCAGAGGCGGCAGAGCTCACGAAGCTGCTCGAGAACATCTTTCGCTCGGTCAACATCGCGCTCGTCAACGAGCTCGCGCAGCTCTGCGACCGGATGGGGATCGACGTCTGGGAGGTCGTGGAGGCGGCAGCGACCAAGCCATTCGGCTTCATGTCCTTCAAGCCGGGACCGGGTCTCGGCGGGCACTGCATCCCGATCGATCCCTTCTACCTCACGTGGAAGGCGCGGGAGTACGGCTTCTACACGGAGTTCATCGAGCTCGCCGGAAAGGTCAACGAGTCGATGCCGTACTTCTGCCGCTCGGTCGTCTCCCAGGCGCTCAACCACTCGCTGCAGCTCTCGCTCTCCGGCTCGCGCATCCTCGTCCTCGGGGTCGCCTACAAGCCGAACATCTCGGACACACGTGAGAGTCCCGCGATCAAGCTGATCGGGCTCCTCGAGGCGGCGGGATCCGATGTCGCCTACCACGATCCACACGTGCCTTCGTTTCGCGAGAACGGGATCACGATGACCTCGTCTCCGCTCGACCCGGCTTCCTACGACTGCGTGGTCGTCGTCACCGACCACTCCGGCATCGACTACGAGCGTCTCGTGGAGGACTCGAAACTCGTGGTCGACCTGCGAAACGCAACCGGCGCCAACGGGAAGGGCTCCGACAAGGTCTGGAAGCTGTGAGCATTCGAGTTGGGGTTGCGGGCCTCGGTCATTGGGGGCCGAACCTCGCCCGCAACTTCGCGGAGCTGGCGGAACTCACCTGGCTCTGTGACTCCGACCAAGGGAAAAGCGAGTTCGCATCCCGCTACGCGCAGGCGCGCTGGACAGCGAGCTTCGACGAGATGCTGGCTGACCCAGAGCTCGACGCCGTCGTCATCGCCACGCCCGTGCCGACCCACTTCGACCTGGCACGCCGCGCGCTCACCGCCGGCAAGCACGTCCTGGTGGAGAAGCCCCCGGCGATGCTCGGCTCCGAGATGGAAGAGCTCGTCGCGCTCGCGCAGGACCGCGACCTCGTCCTGATGCCCGGTCACCTGCTCCTCTACCACCCCGGTGTTCGGCGCTTGAAGGAGATGATCGGCGCCGGGGAGCTCGGCGAAGTCCTGTGTGTCTACGGAAATCGTCAGAACCTCGGGATCATCAGATCGAACGAGAACGCCCTCTGGTCGCTCGGCGTGCACGACCTCTCGGTGATCCTCCACCTGCTCGACGAGGACCCCGAGCAGACGATCGCGCTCGGTCGTGACTTTTTGACAGACGGTGTCGAGGACGTCGTCTTCTGCTACCTGCGCTTCCCATCCGGGAAGATCGCCCACATGCACCTCTCGTGGCTCGACCCGCACAAGATGAGGAAGATCACGGTGGTGGGCACAGAGAAGATGGTCGTGTTCGACGACATGGAGCTCGAGCGGAAGGTGACGGTGTACGAGAAGGCGCCCTGGCGGCCGTCCGACCGCTACGGCGAGTGGCAGACAAGGACCGGAGACATCTTCAGCCCTCGCATCTCGAGCGACGAGCCCTTGAAGCTCGAGTGCCTGGAGTTCCTGCGTCTCGTCTCGGGGGAAGGCGACCGCCGCAAGGTCGCCGAGGATGGCGCCCGCGTCGTGCGAGCCCTTGATCTGCTCACGAGCTCGCTTCGTGGAAGCTGAAATCCACCCGAGCGCGACGGTGTATCCGGGGACGGTGCTCGGGGAAGGCGTGAAGGTGCTGGAGAACGCGGTCGTCGGGAAGCAGCCCTCGCTCTCACCGCGTTCGACAGCAAAGCGCGAGC
>JACDCN010000102.1 GCA_013817555.1 Actinomycetota bacterium | reverse complement strand
GCAGTCAGACACGGAATCGCGCGGGCCCTGGTCGAAGCCGACCCGGAGATTCGCGTGCCGCTCAAGCGCCAGGGGTTCCTGACCCGCGACGCACGCATCGTCGAGCGCAAGAAGGCCGGTCTGCACAAGGCTCGCAAGGCTCCGCAGTTCTCGAAGAGGTAGCTTCGCCGCCGTGGCGCGGCGTTACTTCGGAACGGACGGAATTCGCGGCGTCGTCGGCGAGGATCTGACGACCGACCTTGTGGAAAAGATCGGCCGGGCAGCCGTGCTCTGGGCGAAAGCTGCCGGAAAAGCAGAAACCGGGTCTGACCCTGGACGTGTCCTCATCGGACGGGATACCCGTGGGTCCGGGCCGGAGCTCGAGGCGACGCTTGCCCGCGGGATCTCGTCGGCGGGCTGGACTGCGGTTCTCGCCGGAGTGCTGCCCACCCCGGCGGTGGCGCTGCTCGCGGAGGACCTCGGCGCGGTCATCTCCGCCTCCCACAACCCGCCCGAGTACAACGGGGTGAAGCTCTTCGACGGCGAAGGGCGCAAGCTTACGGATGAGGACGAGGAGGCGATCGAGGAGCTGCTCGAAAGCCCGGCGCGCGACCACGGCGGCTTGGTCGAACGGCTCGACACCGCTCCGAAGAGATATCTGCGCCACATCGTCGACAGCTTCGGTTCCGACCTCTCGGGTCTCCGCATCGGCGTCGACTGCGCGAACGGCGCGTTCTCCGATCTCGCGCCCGCGGTCTTCGAGGAGCTCGGGGCCGAGGTGCACGCGATCGGCATCGCGCCGGACGGAACGAACATCAACGTCGGCTGCGGCGCAACCGACCTGGTCACCTTGCAACAGGCTGTTACAAGGCTGGGTCTCGATCTTGGGGTCGCCTTCGACGGCGACGGCGACCGCATGCTTGCCGTGGACGAACGGGGCGAGCCGCTCGACGGAGACCAGATCCTTGCGATCCTCGCGCTCGCGCTCGGGGTCGATCTCGTGGCAGTGACCGTGATGACGAACCTCGGCTTCCATCGCCTGATGGCAGAGCACGGCATTCGCGTCGTGACGACCCCGGTCGGAGACCGCTATCTGCTCGAGGCTCTGCGCCGGGACGGCGGCCTTCTCGGCGGCGAGCAGTCCGGACATGTCGTCTGGCTCGGAAACCACGTGACCGGAGATGGGCTCGCAGCCGCGCTCCTTCTCTGCCGCGCACTCGGCAACCGCGAGTTGAGTGAGGCCGCCTCGGCAATGCCTCGTTATCCGCAGTCCAAGCAGAACGTGCGCGTCGGCCGCCGCGTCCTCCCGCAGTCGATTCTCGACGAAGCCGACCGCATCACCGAGGAGCTCGGTGGGAGAGGGCGAGTCCTCGTCCGTGCGTCGGGAACCGAGCCCCTAGTGCGAGTGCTCGCGGAGGCCGAAACAGCCGAGGTAGCAGGGAATATCTGTGCTAGCATCGCCGCGCTCGTTGCCAGAGAGCTCGGCTAGCCCGACGAAGGGCGCCGCCGGGCTCTACGCGTTTCTAAGGAGGCCCGCGCGTGTGTGGGATCATCGGATACGTCGGATCTCGTGAGTCCAAGCCACTGCTCCTGCAGGGGCTCGAGAGGCTCGAATATCGCGGCTACGACTCCGCCGGCATCGCGCTCCTCGAGGAGGCCAGTCTTACATACGTCCGAGCCGTCGGCCCGCTCGAGAACCTGATCAAGCGCGCGACGAACGGCTCCGCCGCGACCACCGGGCTCGGGCACACGCGCTGGGCGACCCACGGGGCGGTTACCGAGGAGAACGCCCATCCGCTGACCGGCTGCGACCCCGAGAGAGTCTCGATCGTGCTCAATGGCATCGTCGAGAACTACCGGGAGCTCCGAGCGAGCCTCACGGAGGAAGGCCACACCTTCACATCGGAGACCGACGCCGAGACCGTCACTCATCTGGTCGAGCGCCACTACGATGGCGACCTCGTCGATGCGGTTCGGCTCGCGTTCGCCGAGCTCGAGGGCCACTTCTCGTTCGTAGTCATCCACTGCGACCATCCCGACCTTCTCGTCGGCGCTCGCCATCAGGTGCCGCTCGTCGTGGGCATCGGCCACGGCGAGACGTTCCTCGCCTCGAACGCCGCCGCCTTTCTGCGGGAGACACGCCTGGTCGAGTTCCCGGGTGACGGCGAGATCGTCGCCGTCACGCCCGCCGGCCCGGTCTATGTCAACGTCGACGGGACGCCGACAGAGCACGAGACGATCGAGCTCGACTGGGACGACGAGGGCGCCGAGAAGGCGGGCTACGAGACGTTCATGCTGAAGGAGATCTACGAGCAGCCGGACGCCGTCGCGGAGACGATCGGCGACCGGGTTCGCCATGGAACCCTCGTCCTCGAAGGCCTCGACATGTCCGGCAAGGACGTCAAGGAGCTTCAGCGCATCGTCCTCGTTGCCTGCGGAACGGCGTACCACGCCTGTGTCGTCGGCCGGTATCTGATCGAGGAATGGGCGCGCGTCCCTGTGGAGTTCGACATCGCGTCGGAATGGGTTTACCGCAATCCCGTCATTGACGAGCACACGCTCGTCATCGGGATCTCGCAGTCGGGGGAGACACGCGACACGATCGAGGCGCTGAAGCTCGCACGGGAGAAGGGCGCACGCACGGTTGCGATCACGAACATGATGGGCTCGCAGATCACCCGCGAGGTCGACTCCGTGCTCTACACACGGGCGGGCCTCGAGATGGCCGTCGCCTCCTCGAAGACGTTCACCGCCCAGGTGGCGCTCCTCTATCTCGTCGCGCTCAAGCTGGCGCAGGTTCGCGAGACGCTTCCCGCGGGGGAGATCGAGTTCATTCTCGACCACGTCTACAAGCTGCCGCGCAAGATCCAGTCCTTCCTCGACGGTGACCACCCCATCGAGGAGATCGCGAGACGCTATTACGACTCGCCTTTCTTCCTCTATCTCGGTCGCCATATCGGCCTTCCGGTCGCGCTCGAGGGCGCGCTCAAGCTAAAGGAGATCTCGTACATCCCGACCGAGGCCTACTCGGCCGGTGAGATGAAGCACGGGCCGATCGCGCTTCTCGACGAGGCGACGCCGGTCGTCGTCGTCGCGACGAACATCCATGTCTACGACAAGATCGTGTCGAACATCCAGGAAGTACGTGCGCGCGGCGCACACGTCATCGCGATTGCGACTGACGGCAACGAGGACATCCAGCACCACGCGGACGACGTCATCTACGTGCCGAAGACACCGGCCTTTCTCCAGGTCGTCCTCGCGATCCTTCCGCTGCAGCTGCTCGCGTATCGCATTGCCCGACTGCGCGGTCTGAACGTCGACCAGCCGCGCAACCTAGCGAAGACCGTTACGGTCGAGTAAGCGTGGCCCTCCGTCGCCGCTGCTACGGTCGGCGACTTCGAGCTCAAAGTCAGAGGAGGTAGACGATGCGAGGAATCTCGCTCCGCCGCCCGTCGCCGGCGATGGTCGTCGCGTGTGTCGCGCTCGCCGTCGTGCTCGGTGGCACGAGCTATGCGGCAGTCCTACAGGTGCCCAGGTCGAGCGTGGGAACCGTTCAGCTCAAGACGGGAGCGGTGACGACGAAGAAGCTCGCGGCAAACGCTGTGACCAGTGCAAAGGTGCGGAACGGCTCGCTCCTGAAGGCCGACTTCCGCCCCGGGCAGCTACCCGCAGGGCCGACAGGCCCACAAGGGCCAGCGGGCGCACCAGGATCGCCCGGGCTGAGCGCAGTCGAACGCGTGGAGACGACGAGTGCGAACAACTCGACGACCCCCAAGTCCGCTCAGATCGCGTGTCCCGCCGGAAAGAGGCTTATCGGCGGGGGAGCGCGCGTGAACGGGGGAAACCCGAAGGTCGCGCTCTCCGCGTCGTTCCCGGACAACGACAACATCTACCGGGCGACTGCGGCCGAATCCGACGGGTTCGTGGCCGCTTGGTCGGTGACGGTCTATGCGATCTGCGCGATCGCGAACTGACGAGTTGTCTGGCAAAGAACTCGAATCAGAATGAAGCCTTGAGCCGCCGGAACGACCCGCGCGGCGCGCTGCGGCGTCCTCAGTCGCCCCGATATGCCTGCATTCGGGGCTCCCTGCGTCCTTGCATCGCACTCGCCCGGGCCGCCCCGGCGACGAAGCGTCATCCTGATTCGAGTTCTAAGGCTCCGCGCTGAGATCGTCCGGGTCCCGGCGAACCAGCGCACGGGCGAACGCCGAGGCGACCACGAGCACCGTCGCGGCGTTCGCGAGCGGGAGCGCGACGGTCGGAGTCGGGCCCCAAGAGTTGGGGAGTCCGCGCTTCCACCACACGACGCTGGCCGCGAGCCAGGCGGTCGCTCCCGCTCCTGTGGCCGCCAGGCCACGCTGACGAAGCCATGGCGCCCGTGTGACCGCGAGTGCGACAACCAGCTCTCCCAACGCGAATGCCGGGAAGGTGTAGAGGCATTGCCCGAAGCTGGTCGCGACACCCTTGCCGCCCCGGAACCGGATCCAGACCGGATAGCAATGTCCTGCGACGGCCGCCACGCCAGCGACGTGGGCGCCGAGGTCTCCCCCGGCGAGGCGACCGCAGGCGCAGGCCGCGTAGCCCTTCCCGACGTCCGCGCCAATCACTGCTCGTCCAGCCGTGTTCCCGAGCAGCCGGAGCGCGTTCACGCCGCCCGGGTTCCGGCTCCCGCTCGAGCGGAGATCGACGACGCCGCCCTTCGCCAGGCGGGAAGCGATATCGGCCGAGGGGACCGTGCCGAGCAGGTATCCGCCCGCCGCAGCAAGGATCAGGCGTGGAAGGCGGAGAGGCATGGTGTCGAGTCGTGGTTGGTGAGGGAGACGGAGAAGGGGCGAAGTACGCTAGCGGGAGTGACAGGCGAGCCCCCCGTGCAGGCGCCCCCGTACTCGACGAGCGGTGTGCGAGCCCTCCGGCTCCCAGCCGGGGAGGAAGGGGAGGAGCTGCTTGCGATCGAGGAGCCGCTCGAGATCCGGATCGGCGGCGAGCCGGTGGCGGTGACCATGCGGACGCCGGGGCACGACGAGGAGCTCGCCCTCGGGTTCTGCCTCACGGAAGGGTTCACGCCGGTTTCCGCGCGCGTTCCCGACGACCTTGCGGCGAACACCGTCGACGTCGAGGCGACCGGGTTCGATCCGGAGCGCCTCCGCCGGCACTTCTACACCTCGTCGTCGTGCGGCGTCTGCGGGAAAGGCGCGATCGAAGCGGTTCGCGTGGACGCCCCGCGTATCGAGAGCGAGTTGCACGTGTCCAAAGCCATAGTGGCGTCACTCCCCGACCGGCTACTCGAGGCGCAGCGGGCGTTTGCCGCCACGGGCGGGCTGCACGCGACGGGTCTTTTCACACCGCAGGGCGAGCTTCTCTGCGTTCGCGAGGACGTGGGCCGGCACAACGCGCTGGACAAAGTCGTGGGCTGGGCGTTCCTGAAGGGGTTTCTGCCGCTCGTCGACCGCGTCCTCTGTGTCAGCGGGCGGCTGTCGTTTGAGCTCGTGCAGAAGGCGTCCGTCGCCGGCTGCCCAATCATGGTCGCGGTCGGCGCGCCCTCCTCGCTCGCTGTCGAGCTTGCCCGAGATCGCGGAGTCACTCTGTGCGGATTCGTCCGTGAGGGGCGCATGACGGTCTACACCGAGCCGTGGCGGATCCTGAGCTGAGCCCTGCTCCGGCCAGGCGCAACCGCCTGTTTGCGGTTGTCTTGACGGTTCTCGGCTTCGGCGCAGCGATCGGCGGGCTGGGTGTCCTACTCGACCGCGATTCGTCGTCGGATCCCGGAGTACCGCCCGTCACCGGCGAGCGGGTCGCGCTGACGTTTGGCGCCACGGCGCAACCGTTCGCACCGGATCGAGTATGCGATGTCTACGTCGTGCCCGTCGATGGCCGAAGCGAAGGACTGGCGGCGCGTCTCGCACGGGCGCTCCCGCGTCGAGTCCCTGTCCGGGCCTGCGTGACCCCCTCGTTCCGGCTCGACCTCGCGGCCCTCGATCACCGACGGGAGCAGCTCGACGGGGTCGTCGTCGCGGATCAGCTTTCACTCGCGTTTCAGATGGCACGAGGGATCGCGCCTGCCACCGTCCTCGGAGTAACAGCACTCGACATGTATTCATCCACCTTCGCCGCCGATTCCTTCGACTTCGGGGTGGCGAAGCGATTTCCGCAAAACCAAGGCTTCGCGGCAATCGCTACCGCGCGGATGGGCGTGGATGAGGATTTGTTCAGGCGGCTCGAGGTCATGGCGATGCGCTACGTCGGCCTCCTCTACTTCGGCCTGCCGGAGAGCTCGAGCCCGACGTCCGCGCTCGCTCCGTCGATTCGTAGCCTCGAGGAGCTCGACCTTCTCCAGCCGCAGTTCTCCGTTCCGCCACCTTCGGCCACAGAGCTCATGGCTGCGCGGAAGGCATTCCTCTCGAAAAAGTGAGCGCGGTCAGCGGCATCCTCCTCGTCGGCGGCGCTTCGGAGCGCTTCGGCTCGCCCAAGGCGCTTGCGCGCTTTCGCGGCGAGTCGCTCGCCGAGCGCGCGTGGCGTCTCCTGCACGAGGTTTGCGACGAGGTTCTCGCGGTCGGGAAGACTGGGGACGCGCTGGAACTGCCGTTTGCGATTCTCGACGATGAGTCGGAACAGCGGGCGCCCGTCCACGGGTTGATCGCGGGGCTGCGTGCCGCTGCGAACGACGTGTGCATCGTGCTCCCGGTCGATTGCCCGCTCGTCACCGGCGAGGCGCTGAGGGCGCTCGCCGGCGCGATCGCCGTTCCACAGACGGGTCCGCTGCCTGGCGCCTACTCGAAGCAGATGCTCCCGGACCTCGAGGCGCATGTAGCGCGTGGCGAGCTCTCGCTCAGGGGCGTCAACCCAATCGTTCTGGAGCTGGACGAGAACCTGCTCCTGAACGTGAATACGCGGACGGAGCTCATGACTGCCGCCGTCGCCGACTGGGCCCGCGAGCGCGAGGAGGTCCGAGCGCTGCTGGTCGTCGGATCGCAGGCACGTGCGGATACTCCGGCCGATCGCTGGTCCGATCTCGACCTCATCTTCTTCATCGAGGATCCGAAGCCGTATCTCGAAGACGCGTCGTGGGTCGAGGAGTTCGGTGTGCCGGTCGTGACCTTCTTGGAGGCTACGCTCTACGGTCACTGGGAGCGGCGTGTGCTCTACGAGACCGGGGAAGACGTGGACTTCGTGCTCTTCCCGGCCTCGATCAGCGAGCGGCTGGAGACCAGCAAGGGCGCCGCTGAGCTTCTGGCACGCGGCT
>JACDCN010000101.1 GCA_013817555.1 Actinomycetota bacterium | reverse complement strand
GGCCGCGGGAACACGACTCTGGTCGATCTCGGGCGCAGTCGCCCAGCCCGGTTGCTACGAGGCCCCGAACGGCGTCACAACACGCGAGCTCGTCGACGGGTACGCCGGCGGCTTCAAGGGGGAGACGGGCGCGATCGTCCCCGGCGGCGCGGCGAGTGGAATCCTTCCCCCGACGGCGATCGACGCCCCGCTGACCCGCGACAGTCTGCGCAAGTACGGCGCGGGCGTCGGCTCGGCTGCGCTCCAAGTCTTCCCGGCCTCCTACTCGCCGCTTCGCCTGCTCTCCGAGACGATGCGCTTCTTCGCGGAGGAGTCCTGCCAGAAGTGCACGCCCTGCCGGATCGGCAACCGCGCGCTCCACCATCTCTGCGAAGAGCTCGAGCACGGACGGGCGCCGATGACACGGGAGAAGGTCGATGAGTGGCTGCTCGCCATGGAGAAGACCTCGATCTGCGGGTTGGGTCAAGCCTCTCCGATCCCGATCCGAAACGCGATGGAGCACTGGCCCGAGCTCTTCACCCCGCTCCGCTAGTGCGCGCGAAATCCCTGAAGGCGGCCGCTTCGCGGCCGCACTCGCTAGTGCGACGCGAGTACGATCATCCGATGGTCGAGTTCACCCTCGACGGCCGGACGGTGAGTGCGCCCGAGGGGGAGCTGATCGTGCACGCGGCAGCGCGGCACGGGACGTTCATCCCCACGCTCTGCCACGATTCGAAGCTCGATCCGTACGGCGGCTGCCGCATGTGCGTGGTCGACGTCGAGGGCGCGCCGCGGCCGATGCCGGCCTGCGCGACCCGCATAACCGAGGGCATGGTGCTCTCGACCAACGGCCCGATCACCGACTTCCAGCGGACGCTGACCGAGATGCTCCTCTCCGAGCACCTGAACGCCTCACCCGGAGGACGGCCGAACGAGCTCCTCGACATGGCGAACGAGCTCGGCGCCGAGGCCCCTCTGATCCTTCCCGATGCCAAACGGGAGGAGTACGCGGATCGGAATCAGCTCATGGGCTACGACCCGGACGCCTGCATCCTCTGCAACCGCTGCGTGCGTTACACGCAGGAGGTCATGCAGTGCTCGGCGCTCTCGCTCGAGGGTCGCGGCGGAGAAGCGCGAATCGTCCCGACCTGGGGTCTCTCCTGGCTCGACACCGAGTGCGAGCTCTGCGGCGGCTGTCTCTCCGTCTGCCCCACGGGCGCGATCTACGAGAAGTTCGAGGAGGGCACGAAACGTCCCGAGCACGCCCTCGAGCAGGTGCGGACGACCTGCACCTTCTGCGGCGTCGGCTGCCAGATCGACCTCAACCTCGATCCCGAGACGAAGCACATCGTCAAGGTCACCTCGAAGGACGAGTACCTCCCGAACGAGGGGAATCTCTGCGTCAAGGGCCGCTTCGCCTTCAACTTCGTCCATCACCCGGATCGGCTGACGCAGCCGCTCGTCCGCGGCGAGGACGGCGAGCTCCATGCCACGACCTGGGAGCACGCGATCGAGACGGCCGCGACCGGACTGCGCGGCGTCGTCGAGCGTCACGGCGCGCAGGCGGTCGGCTTCCTCTCGTCAGCCCGGCTGACGAACGAGGAGAACTACCTCATCCAGAAGCTCGCGCGCACGGGAATCGGGACGAACTCCGTCCACTCGTGCGAATCGACCTGACACGCTCCGACTCTTTACGGCCTGGTCAGGTCGTTGGGCAGAGGAGCCAGCACCAACTCGATCCCCGAGATCGAGAACGCGCGCTTCCTGTTCGTCATCGGCTCGAACACGACCGAGGCGCATCCGGTGCTCGCGCTCCGGATCAAGAAGGCAGTCCGAAACGGGGCCACCCTCGTCGTCGCAGACCCCCGCAAGATCTGGCTGACGAAGCTCGCCAAGCGCCACCTCCAGCTCCGTCCCGGAACTGACGTATGGCTCTTGAACGCGATGATGCACACGATTCTCTCCGAGGGCCTCCAGAACGAGGACTACATCCGTGAGTTCACCGAGGACTTCGATGCGGTCCGCGAGATCGTCATGCGCTACTCGCCGGAGGACGCGGAGAAGGTCTCCGGAGTCGCCGCCGAGGACATTCGCGCGAGCGCCCGCGAGTACGCGAGCGAACGCCATGCGGCGATCTTCTACACGCTCGGGATCACCGAGCACGCATGCGGCGTCGACAACATCTGGTCGCTCTCGAACCTCGTGCTGATGACGGGCCACCTCGGCTACGAGTCGACGGGGTTGAACGCCTTGCGGGGCCAGAACAACGTCCAGGGCTTGAACGACTCGGGCGCGAACCCGTCGTACCTGCCGGGCTACCAGCCGGTGGACGATCCCGAGGTCAGGCAGAAGTTCTTCGAGAGATGGGGTGTCGAGGTCCCGGAGGCAACCGGCTACCGGCTCGACCAGATGATGAGCGGCCTTCACGACGACCGGGTCAAGGCGCTCTATCTGATCGGCGAGAACCCGGCGCAGACCGAGCCGAATGCGCACCACGTAGAGGAGGGGCTCGGCAAGCTCGAGTTCCTGATCTCCCAGGACATCTTCCTGCAAGACACGGCACGGAAGTACGCAGACGTCGTGCTGCCCGCATCTTCCTTCGCCGAGAAGGACGGCACGTTCACGAACACCGAGCGACGCATCAGCCGCGTGCGGGAAGCATCGCCGCTCCCGGGAGACGCCAAGGGCGATCGGGAGATCGTGATCCTGATGGCCAAGGCGCTCGGAGCGAACTGGCCGGAATACCCGGACGCCGAGTCGGTCTGGAACGAGCTCGCCGACCTCGCGCCGAACTGGAACGGCGTCCGCTATGACCGGATCGAGGAGAACGGAATCCAATGGCCCGTGCCTGAGATCGGCGGGCCCGACACGCCGTTTCTGCACGCTCCCGCCCCGGCGCGCCCGCCGGGCAAGGGCAAGTTCTTCCCTGTCGAGTACCAGCGGCCGATCGAGGAGCCGGACTCGGAGTACCCGCTCGTTCTGTCCACGGGCAGGACGCTCTACCACTACAACTCGGCGACGATGACCATGCGCGAGTCAGGCATCACCGACAAGCAGGAGGAGCCTTTCTTCGAGATCTCCGCAGATGATGCCTCCGCGCTCGGTCTCGCCCAGGGCGACCTCGCCCGGCTCGTCTCCCGCCGCGGGGAGCTTGAAGCAGCTGCGCATATCTCGGACCGCGTCTTCCCCGGCCTCGTCTGGATGGCGCTGCACTTCGCCGAGCAGAAGGTGAACTGGCTCACGCACGACGTGGCCGACCCACTCATCGGCACGCCCGAGTTCAAGGTGAGCGCGGTGCGGGTCGAACGCGCGGCGTGACCGACATGCTCTCGTCGGAGGCCGTCGAGCTGCACCTGCGCGGACGCTTCGGAAAGCCCTACCTGTACGAGCCGGAGTGCGAGTCGACGCAACAGCTGCTCGTCGACTCCGGGCTGCCGGAGGGAGCAGTCGCAGCCACTGACCACCAGACCGGCGGGCGCGGGCGGCTGGGACGGACGTGGGAGGAGCCGGCCGGGAGCTCCGTGCTCGTCTCGGTGCTGCTCCATCCCCCGGCGGAGCGAAGGCTCCCCGAGCTCTCGCTGGTCGCCGCGCTCGCGGTGGCCGAGACCGTCGAGCTCGCGGTCGTGCTCGCGGCGCAGGTCAAGTGGCCGAACGACGTGATGCTGAACCGGCGCAAAGTGGCCGGCATCCTCTCCGAGCTCTCCGACGGGACCGTGGTCGTCGGGATCGGGATCAACGTGAACCAGACGCGCGACCAGCTCCCCCTCGGTGCTCCGACGGAGCCCGCGTCGCTTCGAACCGCAACGGGCACGACGTACGACCGTGCGGTGCTCCTCGGGTCCCTGCTCATGCGGCTCGAGCGCATGTACGACGTGTGGCTGGACGCAGGGCTGGACGGCATCTACGGCGGGCTCGGCGCCCGAGACTTCCTACGGGGGCGCCGCATTACCGCGGACGGCGAGCCGGCGACGGCAGTGCAAATCCTACGAGACGGCCGGCTCGAGATCGAGACCGACTCGGGCGAGGTGAAAGCGCTCGAGTCGGGCGAGGTGCTGTTCGCCCGTTAGGTCCAGCTGACGAACCGCCCCCGTTGAGGAGTCGAGCGCGGGCTGCGCGGATTCGATCCCTGCCTCGAAGTTGCAGCGCAACCGTTGATTGTGAGATAAAGCGCCTGTTCAGCGTGCTTCGACTACGGTCGGCGTGCGCTTGTGACCCGGGCAAATCGGCCCGCCCAGTCACGCGCTCTAGCGGTCGAATCGCCGTAGGTCGCGAGCACGGATCTCGTGCTCACCGCCACCGCGGCAATGGCGAAGGCGGCGATGAGCAACGCGCCGACAACCATCGACGGCCCGCCGACCGAATTCGCCCCGAGGATGCCCCAGACGTTGTCGAACTCCTGGAAGCCGACGTGCGACCAGTCCCCAGACCGGTAGAACATCGCGCCGACCGAGATCGTCATTGCGGCCAGCGTGACGATCGGCCAGCGTCGGAAGGCATACGGAAGGCCGACCGCCAGAAACGGTAGTGCTGGAATGAAGAACCGGGGTCCGGGTGAGAGGCCGCCCATCGGGTCGAAGTACCCAGCGGTGATCCACAGAAAGAGCAGGGCGATCGCAGCGCACACGGCGGCCTCGGCCCGGACGCCGGCTCGCCAGAGCAGCGCAAGCCCGGCCGCTGCGAGGACGAGCACGGGCGTCTGAACCAGAAGCCCCTTCCACGAGACGAGAACATCCGCGACCCGTTCGAGATTCGGAACGCCGATCCCGAAGAGGCCGATGCTCTGATTCTGCGCGAACCGCTCGTCGACGTAGCTGTACGAAAAGTGCAGGGGAGAGTCGAAAGCGGCGGTGTTGTAGGCAGCCAGGGCCACGGCGCTCGGCAGCCCCGCGGCCGTGAATACCAGTGCACCTCGAGCCGTACGTGTCGCGAGGTACACGACAAGCACGAGTGCGATGACGGCGGTCTGATACTCGACGAGGACGGCCAAGCCTGCGCACAGTCCGCCCGCCGCGAACCGGAGGTCACGACCATCGCTCGCACGACTCCCGGACCAGGCTGCGACGAAGGCCGCGAACGCGAGTGCTCCTGCGACCACGTGCCCGAACACTGTCGCCGCGAGAGGGAGGACGAGCGTGCCGAGCCCGAAGGCCGTCGCGGTCGCGGCCCCGGTGCCCGCCGCGAGGCCCTCGGCAACTCGTCCGGCCAAGAACACGACGGCGAGGAAGCCGAGCCCGGCTGTCATGAGGCGGATGATCCAGAGCACGCTCCGCTTTTGCCAGATGCCGACGCGCTCTTCCTCGCGGTCCACCAGTCCCGAAGCGCGGAGGACGGCGTAGGTGGGAAGCGCGAGGAACGACATCCCAGGAGCCTTGTCCGAGTAGTAGTGGCCGTCGTAGAGCGCCGTGTCAAGCGCGCCTTCGCCCCAGCGATCGATTCGGAGCGAGCCGTCCGCGAAGATGGACTGGGTGAGCGCAAGCCGGCTGACGTCCTGAGCTCCGCCGCCATGGTAGAAGCTGAACGCGGTCATTCCGATGAGCGCAAGCACGAGCCACTCGCGGCGATACGGCTGCGTCACCGGGCGAAGCCTGGATGAGTCGCGCCCGGACTGCAACTCGAACCGAAGAAGAACCGAACGCAGCCGCGGCACGCGTCGGCATCCGGCTCGTTCATGGTTCCACACTGCGTGCACCGCCAAGCCTGGGGCGCATGCGCACAGCGTACGGAGTGTCGCCGCTAGCGATCCGAGAAGAAGAACGAGATCGCGAAGTAGACGAGCAGCGCGAGCGGGACGATCGCGGAAGTCCACTTCCGTCGACGACCACCCTCGGGCTCGTCCTCCGGTACGCCGTCGATCTCGGGATCGAACGGCTCCGGCTCGAAGGTCGCCGGCTCCTGGATCGTCTCGTGCTCGTAGACGTCGGGAACGTATGCCTCGGGTTCGCCGACATCACGCTGCGGCAGGTCGTACGCGTCGTCTTCGACGACGCTGTCCTGGAGATCGAAGAGGCTCGGCCACTTGCCGCACGTGCGGCACGAGTTCGCGACCGGCTCGTTGATCGTCCCGCATTGCGAGCAGCGCCAGGGGGCGTCAGCCATTCGCGGGAGCTTAGAGACGGCGCCCGACTACTGCTTCATCCGGAGGGGGATCTCGACGAGGTTGATGCGCGAGCCGTCCTTTGCGGAGGCCTCGAAGACGATGAGCTCGCCGACGCCGTCGAAATCGACCATGAAGGGAACCGTGAACTCGAAGGTGCCCCGTGTGCCCGTGCCCGAGGTCGCCGTTACGAAGTTCTCCGCGATGATCCGGCCATCGGTGTCGGTTAGCTCGTACTGGAAGTTCGCCTCGAAGGTGTTGGCCGTGCGGTGACGCGGAGCGGGCTCGTCACCTCCTCGAACGAGAGCGGCGACTCGACGAGGATCGCCGGCGTCAGGTCCTCGAAGTCTGCGCGGTCGAATCTGGTGACAACGTATGAGCCTCCGTCCAAGTCCACCGACCGCACAGTCGGAAGTTGTGTGAGCGTGTACACCAGTTGGGCGATACCCTCGGGGGACGACTCGGGATCGAGCTCGACACGCGCTACGCCGTCGGCAACCCTGATCTCCGGAAGCTCGAGATCGTCGGGGAGCGCCGTCGTGAACCCGAGCTCGAGCTCGTCGTCACTCGGTCCTCGAAGCAACGCGGCAGCTATCTCGTTCGCGTCGTCACCGGTCTCCGGGACCTCTCGCAACGCCGGCCATACCTTGCCGTCCCGGAGGAGATAGACACGACCCGCGGACGCGTCTGCGGGCGGCGTCGCCTCGTCCGACCCTTCCCCGCAACCGACGGCGAGGACGACTACTGCGACGGCTACGAGCGCGCGCTTCACGGCCAGAGCGTAGAGGCGTGGCGGGGGTCGGGCACGATCTCGGCCACACGCCTGCGCAAGTCGCGATGGTCGAGAGCGAGCACGAAGCCGAGCCGCGAGGCGGTCTCCTCCTCCAGCCCTTGCCAGAGGTCGATCGTCTCCCAAAGAGCGCGCGCGACATCGCGCACGTCGTAGTGCGCGAACGCCTTCTCGAGCGCCGCCAAAGCGCCCGGATCCGCCCAGCGCTCGACGAAGCGGCCGGCGTGCCAGGTGTCGACCGAGGGGTCGACCGACCGCGCGTGCCAGCTGAGGAGCGTGACGACCCTCGCCTTCATGTACCCGTCGAGACAGTCGAGCGCGGTGAAGACCTCACCTCGCCGGAGCTTCTTCGCGGTCCACAGGGC
>JACDCN010000340.1 GCA_013817555.1 Actinomycetota bacterium | reverse complement strand
ACTACATGCGGACGACCAACGATGGGCGGATCGCCTTCGGCTGGGGTGGCGGCACGATGGGATTTGACGGGAGAGTCGCCAGACGTCAGGAGCTCGACGCGAGCGTCATCGCACGCACGCGCGAGTCCCTCGTCCGCTTCTTCCCGCAGCTACGCGGTCGCCTCGTGACCCACGCCTGGGGCGGGCCGATCGACGTCTCGCCCACGCACCTCCCGATCTTCGGGAGTCGAGGCCGCGTCCACCACGGGTTCGGCTTCACCGGGAACGGCGTCGGACCGACGTACCTCGGCGGCGAGATCCTCGCGCGCCTCGCGCTCGACCGCCGCGACGAGCGGACGGCACTGGCGATCGTGGAACCGAGCCGAAAGCTCTTCCCGCCGGAGCCGTTCCGCTACGTCGGCGGCTCGCTGATCAGGCGCGCGCTGCTCGCGAAGGACGCGGCGGAGGACGAAGGCCGCGAGCCGGGCGCCGCGACTGCATTCGTCGCCGCGCTCCCCCGCCGCTTAGGACTGCGCCTACCTCGTTAGCTCGTAGCGCAGGAAGAGGTGCGAGCCTTGCGCGCGGGCGCTGAGCAGCCGTCCGCGTACCCCCGCGTCAGGCAGAAGCGGCGCGTCCTCGATCAACTGCAGCCGGTCGTCCGGCTCACCGCGGCCCGCGAGGAGTGGGGACACCGTCAGGAAGAGCTCGTCCACGAGCCCGGCAGCGACGAGAGAGCCGAATACGGTCGGGCCGCCCTCGGTGAGAACGAGCGAGTGGCCTCGTTCCCGCAGCCAGGCGACCGCTTCTCGGGGATCCAGTTCCTCGCCGAGCGCGACGATCGTCGACGCCGCCGGCAGCCGCGCACCGAGCACGGCCTTCCCCCAAATCGTGGTCAGGACGAGCGCACCCTTCTCGAACACGGGATGGTCGACATCCACGGAGCCGCTCCGTGTCAGGATCGCGACCTCGGGTTCGAATGGAAGCGAAAGCCGCCGCCGGAGCTCGGCGAGCGCGTCTCCCGCCGCCGGATAAGGCCCGTCCGGAGCCCAGAGCCCCTTCGGCGACCCATGCAGCGTTCCCGAGCCGACCACGATGACGCCCGCGAACGCGCGCAGCAGCCCAATCAAGAAGCGGTCGGCCTCGCTTCCGGCGGCGATGATCTTGTTCGACTCCGGCACCGACGAGATCGCGACCACGCCGTCGAGCGTCGACACGAAGTTCGCGTAGAGCCGCGGAGTCGCGAACCCGAGCGGGCCGCCGTACAGCCGGGCCAGCTCATCAGGCAGGTCGAAGGACGGCAGCCCCTCGCTTTCGAAGAGCAGATCGAGCGGAGAGACCACTAGGACGTGCGCGAACCGTTGCGAGCCAGCTCCAGGAACTCGCGTCGCAGGTCGGCGTTCTCCTCGTACGCACCCCGCCAGAACGTCGTCACCGTTCGCGAATGCTCCTCCCGCACTCCGCGCATCTGGGTGCAGAGATGCTCGGCCTCGAGATAGACCGCGACGCCGTGCGGCTCCATTAGGTCGAAGAGCGCGTCCGCGATCGAGCGCCCCATCCACTCCTGCACCGTGAACCGGCGCGCGAACAGCCGAACGAGCCGCGTGAGCTTGGAGAGGCCGATGATCCGCTCGTGTGGGATGTAGCCCAGATAGGCAGAGCCGTGGAACGGCAGCGCGTGGTGCTCGCAGAGCGCGTAGAAGGAGATGCCGCCCTCGACGACCTGGTTGTACTCGCTCTCGGCGCTTTCGTTTGGGAAGGCGGTCAGGAGCTTCTCGTCGCCCTCGTAGCCCGAGGTCGCGTCGAACATCGCCTTCAGGAACCGGTTCGGCGTCTCGCGCGTGCCCGGGGTGTCGAGATCCATCCCGAACGCGTCGAAGATCTCGCTGACGTATGTCTCGAAGCGCTCCCAGTCCGCCGGGTCGATGTGGCGCGGTGAGACCTGCTCCCACTCCGTCGTCTCCTCAGGGTCGGTCACCTGCCTGAGCGGGCCGGGGATCAGACCTCCCCGGATGTCGATGACGTCTCCGTCTCCATCGTTCGGCATGTCTCTCCCTTCGTGGCTTGCGGGCGCTCAGGTGTTCGTGTCGCGCATCGACAGAGTCTTACCCGCTGGACGACGGCTCATGACGCGAAAGATGCGAGACTCAGCGTGCGAGGCCGAGCACGGTCTCG
>JACDCN010000100.1 GCA_013817555.1 Actinomycetota bacterium | reverse complement strand
GCGCGCATCGACGCGGACGCGCTCACCCTCGAGCTCAGGCAGCTACCGGTCGCTCCGGTCGTCTCGAGCAGCCTCCGCGGCGTCGAGGCCGAGGCGCGCCTGCGTCACGTGCAGCTCGCGAGCGAGGTGGACGAAGAGCTGACTGCGAGATTCGCCCCTGAGAAGGTCGAACGAGTGCTGATGAACCTCCTGACCAATGCCTTGCGGCACACCCCCAGCGACGGAGCGGTCGCCGTTCGCGTCGAGCCGCTGGCGGGAGAAGTCCGCGTCGCGGTCGAAGACACGGGCGAGGGGCTCGACGCCGAAGCGCGAGCGCGGATGTTCGAGCGCTTTTGGCGGGGAGACCGGTCACGATCTTCGCGCGGCGCCGGGATGGGCCTTGCGATTGCGCGCGGCCTCGTCGAGGCGCAGGGCGGGCGGATCTGGGCAGAGGACCGCGAGGGTGGCGGCGCCCGCGTCTGCTTCACCCTGCCGGCTGGCTAGATGCTTGGTCGGGAATTGACGCGCAGCCGGAGGCGGTCACGACCAAGCCGGGCGACGCACTCACCGTCGTGCAGGCTGGTAAGCCTGGACGACGAGGGAGGGTGGCGATCCGGTGCCGTGTCGTGGCCGTCATCGGCCCGCCGTGAATTCCCGATCAAGCATCTAATCCGCCACTCGGTGCACTATCCAGACGTTTGGCTCGACGTGGACGCCGATGCCGTCTCGCACGACGAGCGGCGCCAGCCCGCCCGGAAAGATGTACTCACCGTCTTCAGGGAACTGCATCTCGGTCCACTCCTCCCAGTCCGCAACGGGCGCCCGGAGCGTCATCGACTCGGGGGCGGGCCCGAGGATTTCGCCGCCGATGTACTCATGGATCCTGACCCAGGAGTCGAAATGCGATCCGTCGGCGCGACGCCATTCCACGTAGCGCTCGATCGGGATGAGCGGGTAGCGCTCCTTGAGTGTCGGGCGGACCGGCGCGATCACCGACCGAAGGCCGGCGGCACCGGCGTTTGCCTTGAAGCTCTCGATCATCCGGCTCGAGAGCCGCTGGCCCTGCCGCGCGGGAGCCACACTGATCGCGAGCGCCATCAAAGCCGTCGGAGGCGCGGCGGACGTCATGCCGCGTACGAACCCCTCCTCCCAGCCCGAAGGCAGATCGTGGAGCGACCCGTCCCAGGGCAGCGGGACCGCGTGCGCCTCAGCAAGGAGCTCGTCACCGTCGACGAGCGCTACCTGGAAGTCCGGAAAGTCAGCGTAGAGGCGCCCCAGTAGCGGTTGCCTGGCTCGCTCTCGTGCATGTAGGCGGGAAACGTGGGGGCCGAAAGCTCCGCATGGCGGCGCTCGAGCAGGTCAGGCCGGTCGGCGTAGCGGACGAGCTTCATCGCTCGATGAGGGCGACCGCATGGGCAGCGAGCCCTTCTCGGCGCCCCGTGTAGCCGAGCCCGTCCGTCGTCGTCGCGCGCACGCTCACGCGACCCGTCTCGACACCGAGGGCGCCGGCGAGCTTCTCGCCCATCTCCTCGCGGAGCGATGCGATACGCGGCTCCTCGCCGACCAAAACGCAGTCCGCGTTGACGAGCTTCCAGCCGGCGTCGCGCACCTCCCGATACGACTTCCAGAGAAGATCGAGCGACGATGCTCCGCGATACGCCTCGTCGTCGGACGGGAAGAACGCACCGATGTCGCCCAGGTCGGCCGCTCCGAGCAGGGCATCGATCAGAGCATGCGAGACGACGTCGCCGTCGGAGTGCCCGACGAGGCCGCGCGGATGCTCGATCGCGACACCGCCGAGCACGAGCGGAACCCCGTCCGCGAACGCGTGGGCGTCCACGCCGATGCCTACCCGGAGCTCGCTCACGCGAGCGAGGCTAGCGCCTCTGGCAGCTCATTGAGCGAGTCGATCGTGAGCGCGGAGACAGGCGCTTTCTGAAGTCGTCCCCACGGGCCACGTCGTAGGTGCACCGCGACGAGTCCTGCCGCGCGTGCGGGCAAGACGTCGTTGTCGACGCGGTCTCCGACATACGCAAGCTCCTCCGGCGCGCAGTCCGCGAGCTCCACGACGCCCGCGAAGAAGCGCAGATCCGGCTTTCGGACACCCAAGCTCGCGGACGACGAAATCACGTCAGCCGGCAGCGCAGACTCGCGCGCCCAGCGCTCGAGCGCCTCCGTCTGGTTTCCTACGACGCCAACCCGCAGGCCCCGCGAGCGGACGGCCTCGAGGCAGGGAATCGCGTCGGGGTAGAGATCCTCGAGCTCGTAGGCGAGATCGTTCCACCATCCCGTCGGACGGTCGATGCCGAGATGGCGCCAGAGCTCGTCATGCTCCTCGCCGCGCTCGATGGTCACACCGAGCGCCGCCCAGACGACGTGCGGTTGCAGGCCGGATCGCTCGGCCAGCACCCTCCACCAGCGCTCCTCGTCGACGAGCGTCTCGCCGACGTCGAAGAAGACGGCCTTTAGAGCCATCGGCGGTCGTTACAGTGCCTGTCCCTGTAGAGGTGACAACTGTGAGCCAGTGTCTTCATAGGCCACCCGTCCTACGAGGACGCGAGCAACACTTCGACGAGCGCGAGATCAGCCGCGGTCGTCACCTTGAGCAGGGTTGGCTCGCCCTCGACCGCCGCGACACGACCACCAACTCGCTCGACGAGCGATGAGCAGTCGGTCGCGCCGGAGAGATCGCCCCCGAAAGCGCGCCGTAGAGCGGACGCGAGAAACGCCTGCGGCGTCTGCGCGCCAACGAGATCGTCCCGTGAGACTGTCTCCACGACGACACCGTTGTCCACGCGCTTGACGGTGTCCGGGATCGGAAGAACGGGGACAACGCCGACGAACCCCTCTGCAAGCGGAGCGAGCACGCGCTCGATCACGGCGTCGTCGACCAGCGGCCGCGCGGCGTCATGCACGAGCAGCACGAGCGCGTCGTCCGGGACGTCCTCGAGTGCCTCACGTACCGAGTCGGCACGGGTCGCCCCCCCGGTCACGCAGGAGACGACTTTCGTCGCCGCCAGCTCTTCTGCGAGAAGGATAGCCGGCTCTTCCCACCCCACGGGCGCAGCGACGACGATCGCATCGATCCAGGGCGACCGGTCGAGACGCTCGAGGCTCTCCGCCAGAAGGGGCCGGCCGCCCAGGGAGGCGAACGCCTTTGGCCGGTCGATCTCGAGACGCTCGCCGGCGCCCGCAGCGACGAGCACCGCCCAGGTGGCTCCGGCTTCGCCGGCGCCGCCCGGGCGAGAGGTTTCACGCACTCGCCGTGGCTGCCTTGGCTTTCGCTCGGGACTTCGGCTTCGGCTGGCCAGCACGCGAGAGGACGTCGTCGAGCCACTCTGCTGCTTCGTCCTCGCTCATGGCCTTTGCGTACATGAGCTCCGAGGCGAGGATCTTCTTGGCCTTGACGAACATCTGCTTCTCGCCGGTCGAGAGGCCCTTCTCGTTGTTTCGGACCGCAAGGTTTCGCACGACCTCCGCGAGCTCGAAGATATTCCCCGTCTTCATCTTGTCGCGGTTGTGCTTGAAGCGGCGATTCCAATTCTTGGGCATCTCCGTCGATCCGCCCGACAGCGTCCGGACTACCATCGTCACTGTGCGCTGGTCGATGACCTGCCGCAGACCTACCCGCTCCGCGTTGTCGCATGGGACGTTGACCGTCATGTCGTTGTGGAGAATCTGGATCGTCAGATACTCGCGCATTTCGCCGAGAATCTCCCGCTTCTCCCTCTTCACGACTGTCCCAGCGCCGTGGTGCGGGTAGACCACCTTGTCGCCGATATCGAACAAGCTAGCCTCCCCGAGGTTCGTATTTGCCGCCATCACGAAAAAGCGCCGGCAGTGATTCCCTGCCGGCCACAGTCTTATGATAGCGGTTTTTGCACGGCTCCTTAACGAAATAGCAACGTCCGCGCCGTGCGTTTACGCAGTCTGCCCGAGACCGGCTTGAAGCGCGGCGCGCAGGCTGTCAACTGGTACCACGCGAGGACGGTCGCGGGGCGATGTTTCACCGGGCGTGACGACCGTCGTGAGGCCGAGCTTTGCGCACTCCTCGATCCGTCGCTCGGCCTGAGACGCCGGCCGGAGGCGACCAGTCAGGCCGATCTCGCCGAACGCCGCGGAACCCTCGAGCGCGGGGGCACCTCGCGCCGCGGATGCGATCGCAAGCGCGATGGCGAGGTCCGCGCCGGGCTCCTCGATTCGCATCCCGCCGGCGACGTTGACGAACACGTCCGCGCTTCTCAGGCTAACCCCGGCGTGCCGGCCGAGCACCGCGACGATCATCGCGAGACGTTTGGGGTCCACTCCCGTCCCCACTCGCCGGGGCATCGCAAGGTCGGTGGGCGAGACGAGCGACTGGATCTCGAGCAAGAGGGGCCTGGTTCCCTCCAGCGTGCAGCCGACTGCGGCTCCGATCTCGCCTGGGTGCGTCGACCCGAACAGCTCCGAGGGATCGGGAACTCCGACGAGTCCCGTGCTGGTCATCTCGAACACGCCGAGCTCGTTCGTCGACCCGAAGCGGTTCTTCGTCGCCCGCAGTATTCGATGCGCGTTGTAGCGATCGCCTTCGAACTGGAGCACGCAATCGACGAGGTGCTCGAGCACGCGCGGCCCCGCTACCGCGCCGTCCTTCGTCACGTGCCCGACGAGGATCGTCGCCACTCCGGCCTGCTTCGCGACCCGCAGGAGCCGGCCCGCGGCCTCTCGCACCTGGGCGACAGAGCCCGGCGCGGAAGCAAGATCGGAGGCGTGCAACGTCTGCACGGAGTCGATCACGCACACGTCGGGACGCTCCTGCTCGAGCGTCGCGCACACGGCCTCGAGCTCCGTTTCGGCCACGATGCCGACCCTCTCGGCGCCTCCCAGGCGAGCAGCTCGGAGCGAGACCTGCGCCGCGGACTCCTCCCCGGTGACGAGGAGCGTGCGCCGCCCTTCCCGAGCGATCGCGCCCAGCGCGCTCAGGAGGAGCGTGGACTTCCCTACCCCGGGCTCCCCGCCGACGAGGACGAGCGATGCGGGCACGAGCCCTCCCCCGAGCACCCGGTCGAGCTCGGGCACTCCGGTCGAGATCCGCTGTCCTTCGCTCGCCGAGACGTCGCCGAGCGGCGTCGGCGTCCTTGCCCGAGCCGAAGATGCTCCTGCATCAGAGGCGTGCAGCTCCTCCGCGAGCGTGCCGAAAGCCCCGCACCCGGGACATTTGCCGAGCCAGCGCGGGCAGGCGGTGCCGCACTCGGTGCACACATGCTGGACCAGGACTTTCGCCGCCACCCGATCCAGTGTAGGAACGCGGTCCGACGCCGTTTGTCACGAAAGTGGGCCAGTTTGCTTGCAACATCCGCGCGCGTCGATAAGAGTCCCCCCAAACCGCCACGGACGACGACCGAAAGGAATGACCCTATGGATCGATTCAACGCTCTCGGCCGCGGGATGCAGATCATGCTGGTCGGAGCTGTGCTCCTCCTCATCGACTTGTTCCTGCCTTGGCAGGACTTCGACGTCGGAGGTCTCGCCGATGAATTCGGCGTCGACGCGACCTTCTCCGGCTGGCGCGGGTTCGCTGGTGTCGTCCTCGGGCTCCTCACGATCGTGCTGATCGCCTGGATCGCCGTGCTCATCGCCGGGATCGACATCCCGCTTCCAATCTCCTCCACGATGACCGCTGCGCTCCTTGGAGGACTAGTCCTCGCGTTCGCCATCATCAAGCTCCTAAGCATTCTCGGCGACGAACCGACGATCTGGGCGTTCATCGGACTCGCTCTCGCGCTCGTGATCGGGTTCGGCACGTGGCAGGTCGTCCAGGGCGCCGGCGGGATGAACACGCTCAGGAGCGAGATGCCGAACAGGACGGCTTCTTCCACGATGGACACCGCGCCGCCGATGACATCTGCGCCGCCCCCGGTGGTCGAGCCGGAAGCCGCTCCTCGCGACCACGCGCCGATGACCGAGCCGGAAGCCTCATCCGAGCCGGATATGGCGCCGGACGAGCCGGAGACGGCAGCGGACGACGAGCACGACCATCCGCACGAGCACCGAAACACGTAGATCGTTCGAGGGACCGGCGTCCGCCGCGGGCACATGCTCTCGGCTGGCGCCTCCCTCGAATCTCGCAAAATCCGTAATTCGAGAGTACCGTCTGTAGCGAACGACACGCGGGACACACCGGTTCCGCGCCGACATGCTCCCGAAAGGACATAGCCATGGAAAGGATCAAGGGCCTCTCGACCGGCTCGAAGATCGTCCTCGGCTGCGGCATGTTGCTCTTCTTCTCCCTCTTCTTCACCTGGCAGAACCTCCAGGTCGACTTCGGGCGAGCGGGTATCGCCACGCTCGAGCTCGACGGATGGGATTTCTGGGGACTGCTCATCGGACTCGTAACTCTGGCGGTCGTCGGCCTCGTCGTCGTCGTGCACGCGACCGAGGTCGAGGTATCGGAAGACATCCCCTGGGAAGGCGTACTGCTCGCGCTCGGGGGCTCGATTTTCGCGGTCACGCTCCTGAAGAACCTGACCGACGCCGACTCGACGTGGATGAGCTACCTCGGGCTGGCGCTCGCTGCGGGTGTGGTCGCCGGCTCGTACCTCGACTGGGCGAAGGAGCGCGTGTGGGAGCGTCAGGTCAGCCGCTTGAGCAGGAGCACGCGGTCCTCGCCGGGCCCGTCGTAGTCCTCCACCACGCGATCGACCCGAAATCCGAGCGCCTCGTGGAAGGCGACCGAGTCCGCGTTCGCCGGTGACGTGACGCAACGGACCACCGACCTCCCCTCGTCGCGCACCTCCGAGAAGAAGCGCTCGTACAGCGTGCGGCCGACTCCCGTGCCTCGGTGCTCAGGAGACACGCCGACGAAGTGGATGTACGCCTCCTCCGGATCTGTCTGCGAAAGAAAGCCACAAACGAATCCGGAGAGGTCGCCGTCGCCGTCCTCGGCCACGAAGCTCGTCCCCTCGAAGTGGAGGAAGAAGAGCCGCGGCAGGATCGGCGCCATCTCGCGACCGCCCCATCACACGTTCACGCGACCGATCACCCGCCCGTAGTCGGAGGGCTTCGCGCGCCGGATCGTGAGGGCGCTATTCGTCGGCGACGGGCTCGTCGGCCGACTCGTCGTCGGGCGCGCCGACCGTCGCCGGCACTGGCGGGCCTTCGATGATCTTGATCACGACCGGGGGCTCGTCGTCGACAGGGTTGTCCCGGCGGTCGATCACGACCGTCGACGACGCGGAGAGCTCTCGGCCGAGAATGAAGTCGGCGAGCGGGTCTTCGATCAGGCGCTGGATCGCGCGGCGCAGCGGCCGTGCCCCCATCGACGGGTCGTAGCCCTGCTCGACGAGCAACTCGCGCGCTTCTTGGGTGAGCTCGATGACGG